>NZ_MWLP01000100.1:0-1081 GCF_010634885.1 Microbacterium sp. B35-04
GGGTATGTTTCCGCACGCGGACGCCGTGGAAACACACCCTTTCGCGATTCCAGCTGTGAGCCGCGCGGGCGTCACGCGTCGGGAAGGGCGCCGAGCCACTCCGTGAAGGTCTGCGTGCCCCGCAGTGCGCCGGCGCCGGGCAGCAGGGCGCCGGAGCGGAACGCGCGACCGAGGGTGCCCGGCGTGTTCACGACCGGCAGCGGCGCGCGGTAGCCGATCGCGTGGGCGTACCTGCGCACCATGTCGGCGAGGCTCTCCTCCCGCGGACCGCCGAGGTCGGTGGTCCGGCCGCCCGGGCCACGCTCCGCGAGGTCGACGAGGTGCGCGGCCACCTCGCGCACCGCGACGGGCTGCACGCGTCCCGACGGTGCGACGTGCGCGCCCGCGTGGCTGCGGTGGAACATCATCGCCGCGTACTCGTGGAACTGCGTCGTCCGCAGGATCGTCCAAGGGATGTCGCCGCCGGCCACCAGCCGCTCCTGCACGAGCTTGCCCGCGTAGTAGCCGTCGGGGGCGGTCTCGGCCCCGACGATCGTCAGCGCGAGATGGTGCGGCACGCCCGCTGCGCGCTCGGCCGCGAGGAGGTTCTTGGTCGCTCCGGCGAAGAACATCACCGAGACGTCGGGCTTCGCCGTCACGACGTTCGTGACGTCGATCACCGCGTCGACCCCATCGAGCGCGCCCGCAAGGCCGGCGCCGCTCAAGAGCTCCACGCCGGTCCGCCGCGACAGCACCGTGACCTCGTGGCCGCGCTCGCGCCCGACCGCGGCGACCTGCGCGCCGGTCATCCCTGTGCCGCCGGCGATGGCGAGTCTCACGGATCCTCCTGCGCGTATCGACGGGCTCGGGGTCTCGGCCCTGACTCCGGGGGGCGAGTCACGCCCAGCGTATCCGCACCGGAGAAGGCTGATCAGGCCCGCGAGGTACGAGCGGCTCGTGCCCGCTCGGGGGAGAGTACGGGCACGAGCCGCCCACGCGGTCGGTGCGACGAGCGCACCGTCCCCGACCGGGAGAGGGCGCCGCCCCCCAACTGGATACGCGTGCGTCAGCCGAGCTCGCGCAGCCAGTCGGCGAACGTCTG
>NZ_MWLP01000101.1:0-27530 GCF_010634885.1 Microbacterium sp. B35-04
GGGGTGAGGTGCATAGCGGTCGTTGAGCGAGGGAGCGCGAGCGACCGAGACGAAACGCGTCGGGCCGGCCGGCGGCGCCCGGCGCGGGGCGTTTCGTCTCGCTCGTTCCTCGCTCGCTCAACGACCGAGTGCGCCAAGGCGAGGGGGCATGCCCGGCGAACCGGACATGCCCCCTGCTGCGAAGCGGACAGCGGTGGATCAGCGCACGAAGCGCACCTCGGTGAGGGTCTCGCCGAGGAACGGCTCGGTGTGCGACGCTCCGTCGAGCGTGAAGCCGTTGCGGGTGTAGAAGCGGTGCGCCCGCGGGTTGTCGTCTGCGACCCACAGGTACAGGCCCTCGGCGGGCTCGACGACGGCGTCGAAGAGCTTCTGCCCGATGCCGGTGCCGTGGAAGGCGTCCAGCAGGTAGATGAAGTAGAGCTCGCGGAACCGCGGGGCGTCCTTGTCCCGGGCCGGGCCGGAGCCGGCGAACCCGACGATCTCGCCGTTGACGAGGGCGGCGAACATCTTGAACTCGGGGCCCTGGACGGCCCAGTGCGTCCACAGCTCGGCGAGGCGCTTGGGTGAGACCGCCTCGAGGGCGGCCTTGCTGATCAGGTGGTCGTACGTCTCGTGCCAGGCGGTCGCGTGAACGCGGCCGAGGGCCTCCGCGTCGACGTCGCGCACCGGACGGACGACGATGTCGGTCTGGGTTTCGGCTTCCATGGCCAGACTCTACGCGCGTCGGCGCGAGACCTGAAATCCGGCGAACGGCGGGTGAACACCGAGTGGCGAGACGTGTTGCCGTCCGGTCCCGCAGGCATCAGCACCGCGCAGATGTCGGGATTCGACAATCGAATCGGCGGAACCGCCGAGGATCGCTACCATCGCACCTCGTGAACGTGATGTGGCGGACCCTGATCGTGATGCTGACCGCGCGCCGGCGCCTGCGTCGTCGCGGACGGCTCGAACCGACAGGGATCAGCCGCATCCGGCTGACCACACTCCTCACCGACATCGACCTGCTGCGCCATATGAACAACGGTCGCTACCTGTCGCTGTTCGACCTCGGCCGCTGGGATCTCCTGGTCCGCACCGGGTTGTGGGACGTCATGAAGACGCGCGGGTGGTACGCCGTCGTGTCGAGCGAGACCGTCACCTTCCGCAAGTCGCTGAATCTGTGGCAGCGATACGACGTCGAGTCCCGCATGATCGGCCACGACGACAAGGCGGTCTACCTCGAGCATCGCGCGGTGGTCGACGGCGAGGTCTACGCCCGGGCGATCATCCGGGCGCGCATGATGAAGCGCTCGGGCGGCACGCTGTCGCACGAGGAGCTGTTCGCCGCGATCGGGCGTCCCGAGGGCGTGCCCGAGGTCGACGAGTGGGTGCACGAATGGGCTGCGGCATCCGCTCTTCCGCCCACCCGTGCGGAGGCGCCCAGCATCTGGGGATGATTCCCGGCCGTGCTGTGCGCGTCAGCGCAGCAGGGCGCCGGCGACCAGCGCGATGGCGGCGATGATGCCGACGTTGATGGTGGTCAGGACGAGGGTCCAGAAACGGTCCGGCTGCACCGTCCTGAGGGGGCGGTGATCGACGGCGTCGAGTGCCGCGCCGAGGGATCGGTACGTGCCGACTGTGCGGCTGCCGCGCGTGGCGACGTATGCTTCGCCGTCGCGTCTGACCTCGCCGACGACGCGTCCGTGGCGGTCGGCCGTCCACTCTCCGCGCCGAGGTTGCGTCCATCGGAGCGCCCAGGCGGTGTCGAGGTCTTCGGCGTGCTGTGTCATACGACGACGCTATGCAGGCGTCATTCTCGCCGGCGCCTCTTGACGGAACCCGCGCCAGGGGCTATGCGGCACCCTCTGGGTGCTCAGGCTCGGGGACCATCGTCAATCCGCCGGGGGAGTTGGCGGCCTTGGTGAGCGCCTCGACCCAGGCCGGGTTCAGGCGCGGCTGGCGCCCGCCGAAGTACTCGAACGTCAGCGTGACGCTCGGGCTGAGCCAGATCGACGTACGGCCGAGCCCGCTGCGCATCGGATCCGTCCACGTGAACGGGAACGCCTCGCCACGCCGCAGCTTGGCCCAGATGACTGCCTGCAGGTGCGCGAGGATCCGGTCGTCGAACGAGACGGTGACCCGTGAATCGTAGGTGAGCGTGCCCATCGCATCCAGAGTAGTCCGCGCGCGGCAGGTCGGCCACGCCGACCTGCTCCTTGGTTTCGATTCGGCCGCCGGGGGGCGGTGACGCGCAGTATAGCCATTTTGAGCGCTCATGTCTGGTGTTGCGCGGATCGAACGGCTCGTCGACTCTGGTGGAATGGTCAGCTCGCCTCAACTCACTCGGGACCTGCGCTCTGCGCTTTCAGCCGGCGAGCTGTCGATCGCGTTCCAACCGCAGTACGACCTCCTCGCGTCGAGCGCGGCCGCCTCCAGCACCGCCCTGGCTGCGTCGCCGCCCGGGCCCGTCGCCGTCGAGGCGCTCTGCCGCTGGAACCATGCGCTGCTCGGCGCCGTATCGCCCGAACGGTTCATCCCTCTGGCGGAGGCGGCGGAGTTCCTCGACGAGATGGATGCGCACGTCTTCGCACGCGCCGCGGATGAGATCGCCCGGTGGCGGGAGGAGGGTCACCTGCTGGCCCTCGCGGTCAACGCCTCTCCCGCGCACTTCTCGTCGCGCTATGCCGAGACGGTGCTCGCCCGGCTTGACGAACTCGACCTCGACCCCGCGATCATGACCATCGAGATCACCGAAGCGCCGTCTCCGCAGCTGCGCCCTCCGATGCTGGCGGCGATCCAGTCGCTCCACTCGGTCGGCGTCGCGATCTCGGTCGACGATTACGCGGCGGGCGACACCACGGTCGAGATGCTCGAGGCGCTTCCCATCGACGAGGTCAAGATCGACCGGTCGCTCACGCAGCGGACCGATGCTGCCGCGGACGACGCGATCGCGGCCGTGGTCGAGAGCAGCGGCGACCACGGCTGGCGGGTGGTCGCCGAGGGGATCGAGACGGTCGCCGATCTGGAGCGTTCGGTGGCGCGGGGCTGCCACCGCGGCCAGGGCTATCTCTGGGGGATCCCGCTGTCGGTCGGAGAGATGGACGAGCTGCTCGCCCGCGTCTGAGTGCGGGCGTCGGCTGCGGCTCTCTCGGCGCCGGTCAGCGGTCGCCGGTCAGAGCCCGTAGTCCCCGGCGTCGTCGGAGGCCTCGTCCGCGTTCGCGCCGGCGTCCCCGACCTCGAACTGCGACCAGGTGACGGGCATTCCGGGCGAGAAGAGGATGTCGACGCCAGGGCCGCCGCGCAGCGGGGGGATGTTCACATACCCGCCACCCGCCTTGATCGCCTCGAGGATCTTGCCCTTGAGCTCCGTGACGGGGTCGGGGAGGAAATAGTCGCGTCCGTCGACAGTCAGCCGGTTCACGATCGCCATGGCCCTACAGTACCTGCCGACGGCGCCGGTTAGGATCGACCGGTGGGCACACTTCACTACGGCTCCCCACCGGCATCCTTCGAGATCGAGGACCGGGCGCTCGCGCATATCGAGCTCGTCATCATGGCGAAGCTGCGTCGACGCGAGAATCTGTCGTTCTCGCTGATCGACCAGCAGACGTCGGCACGGCAGGCGGTGTGGATCTCACCCGTCACCACCCTGCGCTTCCAGTACGACGGGCCGATGCCCGACATCAATCGGCTCTGGCTGCAGGACCTCGTCGACACCGCGAACTCCTCCACCGGGCTGCGCCTCGTGCCGGAGCCAGAGCTCCCCTCACGCTGATACCCGGCCGCCCCCGTCGCGCTTGGCGCGATACATCGCGGCGTCCGCAGCGACCAGCAGCTCGCCAGGGGTGGCGCCAGGCTCTGCCCCGACGACGCCCGCCGAGGCATTCACGGCGATCTCGGTGCCGCGGATCACGATGGGCTGTCTGATCGCCTCGACCGCCCGCCCCGCGATCGCGGCGGCCTCGATCGATCCCGCGCCCACGCAGACCATGATGAACTCGTCCCCGCCGAGACGGACCACGGCGTCCGAGGCGCGGGAGACGCCGCTCAGTCGCTTGCCGATCGCGGCGAGCACCGCATCGCCCATCTCATGCCCATAGGTGTCGTTGACGACCTTGAAGTCGTCGAGGTCGAGGAACACGAGGGCGACCGGCCGGTCGGGGGACTGCAGGAGCTCCTCCAGGCGGTCGTCGAGGAAGCGGCGGTTGTGCAGGCCTGTCAGCGGGTCCCGCATCGCGAGCTCGGCGAGTTCGGCCTGCGTGCGCGCCGTGACGGCCACACGGATCTCCTCGCCCAGGTCCAACGCGTCTTGAGCGTGCTCCCCCCAGGGAAGGCTGCGTCCTGTGACGCTCTCGCGCCAGGCCGAGAACGATCGGCGCGGCGAGAGCGGATGATCCCGGTTCTCGGCGCGCTGATCGCCGAGCCAGTCGATCGAGTGCGCGACCTCGCCGCGGAGGAAGACCAGCGTGTCGCCGTCGCCGCCCAGCGGGACGATCAACAGGCCGGCGACACCCGGCATCTCCACCGCCAGCTCGGGGTGCTCGAGGGGGAGCGCCTCCCAGACGAGCCTTCCCGGCTCGAGCTCGCCGAGCGCCGCGAGCAGGCGGTCCGGCGGAGGCACGACGCCGACCGTGTGGACGGCACCGTCCATGCGCAGGAGGGCGCCATCCGACGGCACCACGTCGAGCACCGTGCGCTCGCCGGTCATGAGGACCGCGCCGACGTCGCTGCGACCGTACAGGGGGGCGATGATCGACAGGCGGCGCTCGCGGGCCTCGAGCTGTCGGCGCAGCCGGTGGATCTGGTGGGCGGCGGACAGCTGAGCGCCGACCTGAGCTGCCATCACCTCGATCGCCCGGCGCAGCAGCACCGGGATCCGACGGGGGGAGCGGTGCGCGCACGTGAACATCCCGACCAGGCGATCGTCGATGAGGACGCCGAACGACACCGTCGAGACCTGGCCCATGTTCCGCATGAACTGGAGGTGGTGGGGCGAGACCGCGCGGAGTTCGGTCATGCCGAGGTCCACGGCTTCCTCTTCCGGCAGCAGCGTCTGCAGCGCAAGTCCCGAGTCTTCGGTGTTCGCGATCACGCGTGAGCGCTTCTCGATGTAGAGCGCGCGTGCCTGGGAGGGGATGTCGGATGCCGGGAAGTGCAGGCCGAGATAGGGCTCCATGTCGGGTTCGCGCTCGTCCGCGACGACCTGTCCGTGGCCGTCATCATGGAAGTGATAGCACATCACTCGGTCGAACCCGGTGATGTCCTTGATCTCGCGAGCTGCCCGTCGACGCAGCTCGTCAGGATCGGAAAGGCCGGCCAGGCGTTGGATCGCGCTCACCACTCCGGTGCGGACGTAGTCGAGGTCGGGGACGATGGGCTCCAGCTCCACGAGGAGCGGTGTCGTTCCGCGATGTGCGATGACGTCGTAGACCGCGCCTTCGAACTCGGCGCGCACGGGGTCGACTGCGACGCCGTGCCGGATGGCGGAGACCAGCGCGTCACTGCCCGACTCGCGCAGGTCGCGGCCGAGCCAGCGCTCGACGTTCTCACTGGCGACGACGACGACGCCAGTGGCTTCGTCGATGCCGAAGAGGATTCCATGGGACTGGATCCGACCGATCGTGCGCAGCGACTCTGTCGCGCACTCTCGCAACCGGAGGAGCTCCGCGGCATCGCTCGTGCTGTCGCCGTCGAAGCGGAGGGAAGATACTTCTGTCAACGCATGACCTTCGGTGCATGTGGGGGGATAGGGGGGAACTGCGCTGGCGAGGCTCCTCATCATATGCGCCGGTTCGTCCCGCATCGGAGACCCCCAGGTGCGCGCCCACGCGGGCTAGCGCACTGGGCACCACCGCGCAAGCCGTTTGCCCGGGCGGGCCGGGTGCGGTTGCCTGGACGATCGAGGGCGTCGGCGACCGGTCGGCGCGGGAGGGGGAGTGGGCCGTGGACACGACCACCCTGATCTGGATTATCGTCGGCATCGCGATCGTTCTCGTGATCGTCGTCGTCGCGCTGCTGGTGACGGCGCGCGGACGCCGCGACCGGCGGCAGGAGCAGCAGCACAATCGCGCCGAGAAGCTGCGGGCAGAAGCGCGGGAGACCGAGCTGCAGGCTCGTGAGCACGAGGCCGAGGCTGCCCGTGCGCGTGCGGACGCGGCGGCCGCGTCGGCCGCAGCCGAAGCCGCCAAGGCCCGCGCCGCCGAGGCCTCCATCGACGCCGAGCGCCGCGTCGGCACGATCGATGAGCACAGCGACGAGGCCGACAAGCTGCGGCAGCGACAGGCGGAGACGCTGCGCAAGGCCGACGACGTCGACCCCTATGTGGGCGACGACGGCCGGCCGAACGCCGCGACCACCGTCAATGCCGACGGCAATGCGACCACCCGCAATGCGAACACGGTCGACGACCGCAGCGCTGCGCGTGACGCGAACACCGTCGACCATCGGACGGATGTGCGCGACGCGAACACCGTAGACGACCGCGACACGGCCTCCGGCGAGCCCATCACCCGGCCGCCGGCGCCGCAGACCCGCACCGACCGCACCTGACCCGCACGTCGAGCACGACGGCACGTCGCCCGCTAGCGTGGGTGCGTGATCGCCGTGCTCGACGTGCTGCGCACCGCGGGCCGCCTGCTGTGGCGGCACTGGCCGGTGCTGCTCGCGTGGTACGCAGCGGGCGTGCTCGGCCGTTATGTCGTTATCGAGGCGGCCGGTTTCGTCGGTGCTTACAACGCGGTCGCCGGATCTCTGCTGCTGCCACTCGCGGTCCTTTCGCGACTGGTCGCACTCGTCGCGATGCTCCTGGTGGTGCGGGACGGCATGCGGCGGCTCGACGGGATCGCACCGCTGCCGGAGGACGCCGCAACACGTCGTCGGCAGTTCTCTGACGCACTCCTGGCCGGCATCCTGCCGTTCTTCGCCTTCTATGCGGCGTGGGGATTCCTGCGCGAAGATGCCGCGGCATACTCGGCGCGCGCACTCGAGGTGAGCGCAGGACTGAATTATGCGGCGATCGTAGAGGAGACCGACCCGGTAGGCGACGGCCTGGCGGGAGCACTGATCCTCACACCGGTGACGTTCGCGATCGTGGTGGTGGCCTTCACGCTGCGGTGGGTGTTGAAGCGCTATCGCGAACGACTGCCTCGCTGGTTCGCCGTCATCGCCGCGTACCTCGAGGCCGTCTGGGTGTATTTCGCCGCCCTCGTCCTGTCCGTCGTGATCGATTCCGTGACCGGTTGGGTGCAGACGCGCCAGGGGATGGTATGGCTCGACGACCTCCGGGTCACCGTCTCGGCCGCATTCGTGCCGCTCGCGTGGGTCTGGGAGGGAATCGAGTGGTTCATCGGCGAGGCCGGCGGCATCATCCTCCTTCCCCTTGCGTGGCTCACGATCGCCGGCGTCGTGTACGGGCAGGCGGTCGCCCCCGACCCGGTGCCCGCCGACTCCCTCGGGGGCGAGGTCGGAGTGCGCCTTCGCAGCCGCTACCGCGCGCTCCCGGCGCGCCTCCGCGCGCGCCTCCGCGACATCTGGGCGGACCTCGTGTCGCGGTTCACCCCGATCGGCGACGCGATCGTGCTGATGTGGCGCGCCGGCCCGGTGCTCATCGGCGGATTCGTACTGCTGTACACGGTGCTGCTCGCCGTCCAGGGATGGGCGGAATGGGGTCTGCTGCGCCTCGTCGGCCCCCACGACCTCAACGACTTCTGGCTCGTGTTCGATCAGGCGATCTTCCTCGTCGTCCCGCTGCTGATCGAGCCCGTCCGCATCGCGCTAGTGGCGGGCGGCTACGACGCCGTCATCGGCCGCCTCGTCTCACGCCGCGCCGCCGTCGCGGCCTCCAGCGAGCCGACTCCTGCGGGTGCTTCCAGTGCCGCGGACGAATCCGGGTGATCAGGGCTCGACGATGAAGCGGACGTTCTCGGGCCAGAGTTCGGCAGAGATCATGTCCACCGCGAACGGTCCGGCGGCGTCCTGCGGTACGACATAGCGCACGTCGAGCGTGTACCGCTCGGTCACGTCCGACGAGCAGGATGCCGGATGCAGCGGGTCCCAGTCGGTGGTGAGCGACGACGTGTCGGCGTCCCACTCGCGCTTCAGCCCCTTCAGCTCGCGGAGCATGGGCTCCGCGCACGCGAGCTCCGATGCGCCGGGGTCGATGTCGATCTGTACCTTGAGGACCCTCGCGTCGGGTGGCGCGAGCGGGTCGTCGACGAAATCCGCCGCCGCGGGACCCACGACCGCGTCGCCATAGCGGGTGTGCTGACACTGTTCGAGCACGACCGGGGCGGCCAGGGCGCCGGAGTTCGCTTCGCTCCACTCGTGCCAGGTCACAGTCGCCCCCAGGGCGGGAACGAGGATCACCAGTGCGCCGAGCGCCACCGCGTTCCTGCGCCACCACCCGCTCACAGGTTCGCCCATCCGGTCTCGGGCAGCTCGTCACGAGGAGCGGTGGGAACCTCGGCGAGGTCGAAGTCCAGCATGATCATCGAGTCGAGCCGGCGGTCAGACGACACTGCCAGCTCCAGAGTCGCGTCCCCCGAGGCGAGGTCGGCGGGCAGCTCGAACGCGAGACCGCCACTCGTCGGGATTCCCGCCGACAGCTGCTCCTTCCGCAGCGAGTCCGGACGATCACTGGCACCATAGCGAACGCCGTCGACGACGAGCTCGGCGTGATTCAGGCTCACGAGGTCCTCCGATGCCACGGATGCGACGTCGAGCTCGACGACGACCCAGTTCCCCTCGGCGGACCAGTCGCCAGCGTGCAGCTCCGACGTGCGACGGACGTCCGTGACTGTGGCCGCGATGTTGCGTCCGACGGCCTCTTCGCCGACGGCTGCGACCAGCGGCATCGGTCCTTGGATCTGCTCCTCCCCGGGAGTGACGAGCGCCACGAACCACGCGGCGACGACGAGGCCTGCTCCGATCGACCACGCCGCCCAGCGGGGGAGTGCGCGATCAGCCCTGGCCATCGGCGTCCTCCGCATCAACACCGGCGCCGACGTCCTCGACCTCCACGGTGACGACCGCGTCGCGCACCGGGTCGGTCCACCATTGGCCGGTCGTGACGAACGAGCCTGTGTACAGCGACCGCGCGTACAGAGTGACAGGCACCTCGTCGTCGGCTGCGAATGCATCCGCGGGGACGGCCCACGCGAAGACGATCCGCGCGGGAACGTGCGGCTGCATCTGGGGACTGAGAGTCGTGTCGTCGTAGCGTGCGGCGCTGACATCGCTGTCGATGCCTTCGACCGTCAGGGAGTCGCCGATGCCCCCGGAGCCGGCCGACACCGGCCGATCCCACTCGTTCTCGACATCGGCGACGATCGCGAACACGCGTTCGCCGGCCTCGGGCAAGACGCCCGCGTCGGGCAGCTCGTCGATGAGGACCGCCCGCTGCACCGTGAGCGAGCGCTCCGCCGTGACGTGCGCGTCCCCCGGCTCCAGCCTCGCGGGCGCCGGCGGCGACGCCGTGGCGAGCCCGCCGAAGGCCGCCGTGACGAGCAGGAACGCACCGGTGGCGATGCCCGCGAACCATCTCGTCGGCACGCGATCGGTCGCCGCGCGCACCCAGGCGAACCGACGCTTCGGCTCGGTGGGGGCGGTCGGCGACTCGGGCACGAGGCCAGCCTAGGGCGAGAGGCGCCCGGACTCGGATGCCGCCGGAAAGGCGTCCCGCAGCGCGCGCCGCACCTCGAGGATGCCGGCTCGAGCCTGCGACGCGGTGCGCTGCGCGCTGAAGATCTCGCGGGTGGGGCGGCCGGGAAGATCGAGCAGCGTCACCGGTGCTGCAGCTCCCTCCCACAGCAGGTCGGGCAGCACCGCGACCGCCTGCCCCGCCGCGACCAGCCGCGCATGGGCCGACAGATCGGCGAGTTCGTAGCGCACGTCGGGTTCGAACCCGGCCGCGCGGCACTGCTGCACCGCCCACAGCCGCGCGGCGGTGCCGGCGGGCTCCATCACCCACGGCCGGTCGCGCAGGTCGTCGAGGGACCGGGCCGTGTCGGCGGATGCCACGGCCAGGCGGATCGGGTCGGTTCCCAGCGTCGCGCGGTCGAGACCCTCGGTGTGCGCGCGCGTGTGTCCGGGGTACTGCTCGGCGATGACGAGATCGACGCCGCGAGCGGTGAGCTCGAAGAGCCCCCGCTCCGGAGGCATCTCGACGAGTTCGACCCGCAGGTGCGGAGCGCGTTCGGCCAGGAGCGCCAGCGCCGCCGGAACGATCGCGAGGGCGGCAGTCTGCATGACGGCGACGCGCACCGGTGCCAGGCCGGGGTGCAGCGACTCGAGCTCGCCTCGTGCCCGTTCGTCGAGGTCGAGGGCGCGGGCGGCGTGCGCGGCGAGGATCCGTCCATGTTCGGTGAGCCGCACCCGGCGCCCGTCCGGCGCGAGCAGGACGACGCCCGCCTCCTTCTCCAGCTGCGTGAGCTGCTGCGAGATCGTCGACGGGCTGTACGCGAGCGCCTCCGCCACCGCGGCCAGCGTGCCTCGCAGCGCCAGTTCGTGGAGCAGTCGCAGTCGTCGCAGCTCGAACATCAGCATCCCATCGACGAATCCGAACAATACAGATCGTAGATGATCGCTTTTCACGAATGAACGGATGCCTCACCCTGGACCACATGCAGCAAGTCGACGGCAGAGTGCCCACGGTCGCGCCGGCTGGGCACATCGAGGTGCAGGCTGGACTCAGGGATTCGAACGACGTCACATCGGGAGTGCGAATGGAAGACGGAGCCGAGGGGCGCCTGGCCGCCGCGGCGGTGTCGCTTGCCCAGCGGTGGGTCGCCGAGAGCGCCGAGGCCGAGGTCGACCCCGCGGCCGAGCGCCTCGCCGGCGTGCTCAAAGACCCCAACGGCCTGCCGTTCACCATCGGCTTCGTCGACGGCGTGATGCGGCCCGAGAGCCTGTCGGCCGCGGCATCCCATCTGCACCGTGTGGCACCGCTCGTGCCGGGCTTTCTGCCGTGGCACCTGCGCGGAGCCGTCCGCGTGGGCGGCGCCGTCGCGCCCGTGCTGCCGTCGCCGGTGGTGCCGATCGCGCGACGCGTGCTGCGCGGCATGGTCGGCCACCTCGTCGTCGACGCGCGCCCCGACAGGCTCGGACCGGCCATCGCGGCGCTGCGCGAGAGCGGGGCACGGCTGAACCTCAATCTGCTGGGCGAGGCGGTGCTCGGCGAGCAGGAGGCGCTGCGTCGGCTGGAGGGCATCCATGAGCTCATCCGCCGGCCCGATGTGGACTACGTCTCGGTCAAGGTCTCGGCGATCGTCAGCCACATCTCGATGTGGGCGTTCGACGAAGTGGTCGAGAAGGTCGTCGAGCGGCTGCGGCCGCTGTACCTCACCGCCGCCACCGACGGCACCTTCATCAACCTCGACATGGAGGAGTACCGCGACCTCGATCTCACGATCGCGGTGTTCACGCGGCTGCTCGAGGACCCCCGGCTGCGGCTCCTCGAGGCCGGCATCGTGCTGCAGGCGTACCTTCCCGACGCCCTTCCGGCGCTCGAGCGGCTCACCGCCTGGGCGCAGCAGCGGGTCGCGGAAGGCGGCGCGCGCATCAAGGTGCGTCTGGTGAAGGGCGCGAACCTCGCCATGGAGCGGGTGGACGCCGTCATGCACGACTGGACTCTCGCCACGTACGACCAGAAGATCGACTCCGACGCCAACTACATCCGGTGCCTGCGCTACGCGCTGCGCCCCGAGCACACCGCCGCCGTGCGGATCGGCGTCGCCGGCCACAATCTCTTCGACATCGCGTACGCCTGGCTGCTCGCCCGATCCGGCTCGCCGGGGCCGGCGAGCGGCGCTTCGACAGGCCCAGCGACCGCTCCCGATGTGGAGTTCGAGATGCTGCTCGGCATGGCGCAGGGCCAGGTGCAGGCGGTGGCCCGCGAGGTCGGCCACGTGCTGCTGTACGTGCCGGTCGTGCGCCCCGACGAGTTCGACGTGGCGATCAGCTATCTCGTGCGGCGGCTGGAGGAGAACGCCTCGAGCGACAACTTCCTGTCCGCCGCCTTCGACCTCGCCGACGATCCCGCGATGTTCGCACGGGAGCGCGACCGCTTCCTCGCGTCGCTCGCCCGCGCCGACGACCCCGGGCTCGCGACCGGCCCCCACCGCTCGCAGGACCGCGGCGCCGAGGCGGCGGCCCTCACCGAGGCCGGCGGAACAGGCACGACCGACCGTGCGGAGTCGCCCCGCGCGCAGGCGCGCCTGCGCCGCGCCGCGGCCGCCTCCGACGAGTCCGGTCTCACACAGGCCGTGATCGGCATCGCCCGATCGGCCGTGCCCGGCGACACCGCTCCCCTCGAACGGTCAGTCCCCCAGCAGGTCTTCGGCGCCGAGGCGTTCGTCGAGACCGCGGTCTTCGCTCCGCGCGAGGGCGGTTTGCGGGCCGCCGGCGCCCCGGGGTTCCGCAACACCGCCGACAGCGATCCGGCCCTGCCGGCCAATCGCAGCTGGGCGCGGGACATCCTGTCGCGCATCGAGACGTCCCGCGCCGGCGACGCGACCATCGCGGCCGCGCGCGTCACCGACGAGCCCGCGCTGCAGGCGATCGTGGGGGGCGTGCGGTCTGCCGCGCAGGCGTGGGGCGCCCTGCCCGCCGCCGATCGCGCGGGTGTGCTCACCGCCGCTGCGAAGGCCCTGGAGGCTCGCCGCGGCGAGCTCATCGAGGTGGCGGCCTCCGAGACCGGCAAGGTCTTCGCCGAGGCGGACGTCGAGGTGAGCGAGGCCGTCGACTTCGCCAATTACTACGCCGCCACGGCCCGTGAGCTCGACCGCGTGAGCGGTGCGGTGTTCCAGCCGGCGCGGCTGACCGTCGTCACCCCGCCGTGGAACTTCCCGATCGCGATCCCCGCGGGCGGGGTGCTCGCCGCACTCGCCGCCGGCTCGGGCGTCGTGTTCAAGCCCGCACCGCAGGCACGGCGCTGCGCCGCCGTCGTGGCCGAGGCGCTGTGGGCGGCCGGCGTCCCACGGGATGTGCTCGCGCTGGTCGACATCGACGAGGGCGGTCTCGGGCAGACGCTGCTGTCGCATCCCGACGTCGACCGGGTCATCCTCACCGGCGCGTGGGAGACGGCGGCGCTGTTCCGCTCGTGGCGGCCCGACCTGCCGCTCCTTGCCGAGACCAGCGGCAAGAACGCCATGATCGTCACGCCGACCGCCGACCTCGACCTCGCGGCATCCGATCTCGTCAAGAGCGCGTTCGGCCATGCCGGGCAGAAGTGCTCGGCGGCCTCGCTCGCGATCCTCGTCGGACCCGTCGGCCACTCGCAGCGCTTCGCGCGTCAGCTGGTGGATGCCGCGACCTCGCTCCGCGTCGGCGCGCCGTCCGACCCGCTCAGCGAGGTGGGGCCCGTCGTCGAGGTGCCGCGCGGCAAGCTCCAGTGGGCCCTCACCACGCTCGACGAGGGCGAGTCGTGGCTCGTCGAGCCACGACGCGTGGACGGTGCGCCGGAGTATGCGGGCCGGCTCTGGACCCCCGGCATCCGAACCGGCGTGCAGCCTGGGTCGCGCTTCCACCAGGAGGAGTTCTTCGGGCCCGTGCTCGGGATCATGCACGCCTCGTCGCTCGCCCGGGCGATCGAGCTGCAGAACGCCGTCTCGTACGGACTCACGGCCGGCCTCTACACGCAGCACCCCGACGACCTCGCGCTCTGGCTCGACCGCGTCGAGGCCGGCAACCTCTATGTCAACCGCGGCATCACCGGCGCGATCGTGCAGCGGCAGCCCTTCGGCGGCTGGAAGCGCTCGTCGGTCGGAGCCGGCGCGAAGGCCGGCGGGCCGAACTACCTCGTCGGACTCGGCCGCTGGCGGCCCACCTCCGGTGTGCCCGCCTCGGCGACGCTGCACCTGCGCGGCCTCGACACCCGCATCGCCGCGCTGATCGAGGCGGCCCAGCCGTCACTGGACTACGAGGCGTTCGAGTGGCTGCGCCGCGGTGCCCTCTCGGACGCGATCGCCTGGGACCGCGAGTTCGGCCAGGTCAAGGACGTCTCGGGCCTCGGCGTCGAGCGCAACCTCTTCCGGTACCGCCCGATCCCGGCTGTCGCGCTGCGGGCGACGGCGGATGCCTCGTGGCAGGCGGTGCTGCGCGTGGTGGTCGCAGGACTCCGCGCCGGGTCGGCGCTCACGCTGAGCGCCCCCGTCGGGCTGCCGGCAGCCGTCCGTCGAGTGTTGGCGGACGAGGACGTCGCCGTCTACGTCGAGACGGACGAGCAGTGGCTGCAGCGGATGACCGCCGACGAGGATGTGCTGGCCGCCGTCGCCGACGCCAGCCCGGCACCCCGGCCCTCGCGCGTGCGCCTGATCGGACCGGCGGAGTCCGTCGCCGCACTGCACACGACGGTGGCCCAGGCCGTGGGCGGAGACCCCGACCTCGCCGTCTACGACAACGAGGTCACCACGGCCGGGCGCCTCGAGCTGCTCCCATTCCTGCGCGAGCAGTCCGTGACCATCACGGCGCATCGCTTCGGCAACCCCGACCGCACCTTCGAGCACGTGATCTGAGGGATGACGGATGCCGCGGGCCGCGGCATCCGTCATCGCAGTGCCGCTGCCGCGGTGAGGCGGGTCAGTCGGCCTCGATGCCCGGGAAGCCCGTCGACTCTCGCGGCACGATGCGGAACGCCGGCTTGATCGTCTCGGGCGGGCGCCGCTCGCCCTTCTCGCTGATGCGCTCGATGAGCCGATCGACGGCGATCGCGGCGATCTCGGCCCGGCCGGTGTCGACCGTGGACATCGACGGGACGGAGTACTTGCTCTCGTCGATGTTGTCGAAGCCGATCACGGCGACGTCGTCGGGCACGCGGAGACCCTCTTCGCGGAGGGCGCGCAGCACGCCGAGGCCGAGCGTGTCGTTGAGGGCGAACACGGCATCGAAGTCCACCCCCTCCTTCACCATGAGGTGCACGGCAGCGGCGCCGCCGGCCCGGTTCCATCTGTGCATCGACGTCGGACGGACGAGAGCGGGGTCGAGCTCGATGCCGGCCTGTTCGAGCGCGCGCAGATAGCCCTTCAGGCGCAGGCTCGCGGAGCTCGCCTCGTCGCCGCCCTGCAGGTCCGCGCCGACGAGCGCGATCCGGCGTCGGCCGATCTCGAGGAGGTGCTCCACCGCGGCCTGCGACGACGAGGTGTTGTGCATCGTGACGTGGTCGGTCGGTCCGCCGAAGATCCGCTCTCCGAGCAGAACGAGAGGACCGTCCACGCTGAGAGCCTCTGCGTCTTCCTGGCCGAGGCTGACGGGGCTGAAGAGCATGCCGTCGAGGAAGCGCGGCCGGTTGCCCGTGACTGCGCGAAGCTCGGTGTCGCGGTCGCCGCTGGTCTGCTCGACCATGACACCCAGGCCGCGCTTCTCGGCCGCCCGGATCACCTCGTCGGCGAGCTCGGCGAAGTAGTTCTCGCGAAGCGAGGGGACAGCCAGCCCGATGACGCCCGTCCGCCCGGAGCGGAGGCCGCGGGCGGAGAGGTTCGGGCGGTAGTCGAGCTGCTCGATCGCCTCGTTGACGCGGTCGCGTGTGCCGGGTCGCACATGGGGGTAGTCGTTGATGACGTTCGACACCGTCTTGATCGAGACGCCCGCCACCCGGGCGACGTCGTGCATCGTCGGTCCCATCGGTGCCCCAGCCTTCCCTGCGCTCCCTGCACTCTACTGCGTCCGCGCCCGCGGCCACCGGTCTGGAAGAGCGGGTGAGGACACGATGTCGCCGCGCAATGCAACGTTGTAAACTTAGTGTATCGTGCCGATGTGCGAGTCACGGAGGACCCACGATGCTGACGGCGAACGACTGGCCGATCGCGGCCGCGATGCTTTCCCAGGGCGATGCCCACCCCACCGGCGAGTCCGGCTCGCCGATCGAGCGCTGGCGCGCCGACCTCCTCGAGGTCAGTGACTCCGGCTTCGGCGAGGTGGATCTCACCGACTCCTGGGTGAGATACGGCGATCTCTCGCCGCGGCAGGTGAGCGACCTCCGCCAATGCCTCGCGTCGACCGGGCTCGCTGCCGTGTCGCTCTCGGCGATCCGGCGCAGCGTCATCGACGAGCGGCACGGCGCGGAGCACCTCGCGTACGCGCATCGGACCCTCGATATCGCCGCTGACCTCGGCGTGGGCGTGGTGTCGGTCGGCCTGCATCGGGCACTGACCCCGCAGCAGCGGGCGCAGCTCTGGTTCTGGACCGTCGAGGGCCACCGCGATCCCTTCGACGACGACGAGGCCTGGGCGCTGGCCGTGACCCGCCTCCGCGAGCTGGGCCGCCACGCCGGCGAACTCGGGATGCTGCTCTCGCTCGAGCTGTACGAGCACACCTTCCTCGGCACGGGGGCGTCGGCGATGCGGCTGGTCGAGGACATCGGCCTCGACGTCGTCGGGCTCAACCCGGACATCGGGAACCTCATCCGCCTCCACGAGCCCGTCGAGGACTGGCGGGAGATCGCGGAGGCGACGATGCCGTACGCCAACTTCTGGCACGTCAAGAACTACACACGCGATGAGGATGCCGCCGCCGGCCTGTTCTCGACCGTGCCGACCTCTCTCGAGCTCGGGGTCATCAACTACCGCGACGCCGTGAAGATCGCGCTGCGCAACGGCTTCCAAGGCGTCATCTGCGTCGAGCACTACGGGGGAGACGGGCTGAGCGTGAGTGCGACGAACCGCGACTACCTGCGCGGTCGGGTCCTGCCCCGCCGCGAGGAGTACGCGCTCGGAACCAGCCGCGTGCGTCAGGCGCACCACGGGGAGGTCTCGGCATGACGCGGATCTTCTCCGACCCGGATGCCTTCGTCGCGGACGCGCTTCGCGGCTTCGCCGCCGCCCACCGCGAGGAGGTCGCCCTCGTGGACGGCGGCGTCGTGCGCGCGCAGCCGCTCCAGCCCGGCCGGGTGGCGGTGCTCATCGGCGGCGGCTCGGGACATTACCCGGCATTCGCGGGCTTCGTCGGACCGGGCCTCGCCGCAGGCGCCGTGTGCGGAAACATCTTCACCTCTCCGTCGACGGCTCAGGCGCTGCGCGTCGCCCGCGCGGCCGACGCGGGAGGCGGCGTGCTCTTCACCTACGGCCGCTACGCGGGCGACGTCATCCACTTCGGCGAAGCCGAACGCCGGCTGCGCGCCGACGGCGTCGACGCCCGCACCGTCCTCATCACGGACGACGTCGCGAGCGCTCCGCTCGACGCGCGCGACGAGCGCCGCGGAATCGCCGGCATCCTCTGCGTCTTCCATGTCGCCGGCGCCGCGGCCGAGCGCGGTGACTCGATCGACGAGGTCGAGCGCCTCGCGGCGCACGCCAACAGCAGGACGCGCAGCCACGGCGTCGCGTTCGCCGGCTGCACCCTGCCCGGCGCGGACCACCCGCTGTTCGAGGTCCCGGACGGCGTGATGTCGATCGGGCTGGGGATCCACGGCGAGCCGGGCGTGCGGGACGTGCCTCTCCAGACGGCCTCCGACCTGGCTGTCACGCTGGCGGAGCCGCTGCTCGCCGAGCGACCCGAGGGCTCCACTCGGGCAGTCGTCATCCTCAACGGACTCGGATCGGTGAAGTACGAAGAGCTCTTCGTCCTCTTCGGCTTCGTCGCCGAGCACCTCGAGAGCCAGGGCATCGAGATCGTCGAGCCCGAGTGCGGCGAGTTCGTCACGAGCCTGGACATGGCAGGCGTGTCACTCACCGTGCTGTGGCTCGACGACGAGCTGGAGGAGCTGTGGCGGGCACCTGCCGCTGCCCCCGGATTCCGCAAGGGCTCCGTCGCGGGGAGCGCTCCCGGGTCCCCGCACCGGGACAGCGCGCCGGCCCGGAGGAGCGCCGAGGCAGGTCCGGCGACGCAGGTCGCGGCATCCGTCACCACCGAAGCCTCCCGCCGCGCGGCCCTGACCGCTCGGCGGATGCTGCAGCAGGCGCGCGACGCGGTCGGGGCGCAGGTCGAGCACCTCGGCGAGCTCGACGCCGTCGCCGGAGACGGCGACCACGGCATCGGGATGCTGCGGGGCCTCAATGCCGCCGTCGATGCGACCGGGGCGGTGGACGAGGGCATCGGCGTGCGCGAACTGCTCGAGAGAGCCGGCGATGCGTGGTCGGAGACTGCCGGCGGCACGTCCGGAGCACTCTGGGGTGCGGCGCTTGCGGAACTGGGGCAGGCGCTCGGAGACCGCGATCGGTACACCTCGGCGGATGTCGCAGCCGCCGTCGCCGCCGCCTGCCGCCGGGTCGGCGAGGTCGGCGGGGCCAAGCCCGGCGACAAGACGATGCTCGATGCGATGGGGCCGTTCCAAGACGCCTTGACTGCGCGCGTCACCGCTGGAGAGGAGCTTGCCGCCGCGCTCGCCGTCGCCGCCTCCGCCGCGCGAGAGGGGGCGGACGCGACGTCGGCCATGACTCCTCGCCTGGGGCGCGCGCGCCCGCTGGCGGAGCGGAGCGTCGGGCATCCCGACCCCGGCGCGACATCGTTCTGGATCATCGCCGACGCGGTCGCGCAGTCCGCGGACGCCGGCAGAGAAGTGGAGTGAGACATGGGTTTGAAGATCGTCGTCGGCGCAGATGACGCCGGCTACGAATACAAGGAAGTGCTGCGGGAGCTGCTGTCGAGCGACCCGCGCGTGAGCGACGTGATCGACGTCGGCGTCGCGAGTGCTGACTCCACCCCCTACCCGCGCGTGGCCGTCACGGCCGCGCGGCTGGTCGCGCGGGGCGACGCCGATCGCGCGCTCCTCATCTGCGGAACCGGCCTGGGGGTGGCGATCACCGCGAACAAGGTGCGCGGCATCCGGGCGGTGACAGCACACGACAGCTATTCCGTCGAGCGGTCCGTCAAGAGCAACAACGCGCAGGTGCTGACGCTCGGCGCGCGCGTCATCGGGCTGGAGCTCGCGAAGAAGCTCGTCGTCGAGTGGCTGGGTCATCACTTCGACCCTGCGTCGCCGTCGGCGGAGAAGGTGCGGTTGATCGAGCGATTCGAGGAGGACGAAGGATGATCGGCAAAGTCGCGGTCGTGGGGTCGGGCTACATGGGCGGAGGCATCGCCCAGGTGCTCGCGCTCGCCGGAAAAGACGTCGTCCTCGCAGACGTCAGCGCCGAGCTCGCCGCCGCCAACCTCGAGCGCATCATCCGCGAGGCGGACGACTACGCCGCCCGGGGGCTCTTCCCGGCGGGCGCCCGGGAGACGATCGCGGCCCGCGTGACGGCTGCTCCCTCCATCGAGGATGCCGTCGCCGCCGTCGACTTCGTCGAGGAGGCCGTGCCCGAGGTCGTTGCCATCAAACATGAGACCCTGCGTCGGATCAGCACGAACTGCCCGCCGGGTGCGACCATCGGCAGCAACACGTCGACGATCTCCATCGGCACCCTGGCCGAGGCCGTCACCGGGCCCGAGCGCTTCCTCGGCGTGCACTTCAGCAACCCTGCGCCGTTCGTCCCCGGCGTGGAGGTCATCCCGCACGCCGGCACGCGGCCGCATGCGGTGACCGAGATCGTCGAGCTCCTCGGGGAGTGCGGCAAGGTCGGCGTGCCGATCACCGATGTCACCGGCTTCGTGCTGAACCGGCTGCAGTATGCGCTCCTCGGCGAGGCCGCCCGGCTCGTGGAGGAGGGTGTCGCGACTCCGGAAGCCATCGACCTCATCGCCCGGACGACGTTCGGATTCCGTCTGCCCTTCTTCGGGCCCTTCGCGATCGCGGATATCGCGGGGCTCGACGTCTACGAGTTCTGCTATGACTCGCTGCACAGCGCGTATCCCGACCGCTTCGCCGAGCCCGAGATCCTCCGCGAGCGAGTGGCGCGCGGCGAGAAGGGCCTGAAATCGGGGAGAGGCTTCCTCGCGACTCCGGCGGAGCGGGCACCCGAGCTGGCGGCGTACCGCGACGAGGCCTATGCCGCCCTGCGCGACCTTCTCGCCCGGCTCGGCCAAGCGCCCGTCGACTACTGATCGCAGAAGTTTCGCCGCCCTCCGGGAAAATTTCGTCCGACCCTTGACAGTCGTCGGGGGCGGTGGAAAAGTGTGTACAACGTTGCTCTACAACGTTGTAGACCAGAGCCGGATCGGACTCGCTTACCCGAGCGGGCGGATCTCGCAGCGGTCGTGCACCGACGAAGAAGTCAGCAATACCGAAAGGAAACTCCAGTGAAGACGAAGCCTGTCCTTGCTGCAGTCACAGCGCTCGCCCTGGTCGGCGCCCTGACTGCCTGCACCGCCGGAGATGGCGGCGACGAAAACGGCGGCGGTGGAGATGCATCCAACTGCTCCAACGAGATCAAGAACCCCGACGCCCCCGTCGTCACCCTGTGGGCGTGGTACCCGAACTCCGAGACCGTCGTCGACAACTTCAACGAAGAGAACGACGACGTCCAGGTCTGCTGGACCAACGCCGGCGCCGGTGGTGACGCGTACGACAAGTTCCAGACGGCGATCTCGGGCGGCAGCGGCGCCCCCGACGTCATGATGGTCGAGGCCGACCGGATCGCGGTCTTCCAGGCCCAGGACGCCCTCGTCGACCTGAGCGACCTCGGCTATGAGGACGTCAAGGACAACTTCAGCGAGGGCGCGTGGAAGGACGTCTCTGTCGGCGAGGGCGTCTACGGCGCTCCGATCGACGGCGGCCCGATGGGCATGATCTACCGCACCGACGTCTTCGAGCAGTACGGCATCACGCCGCCCACCACGTGGGAGGAGTTCGAGGCGACGGCGCAGCAGGTCAAGGATGCCGGAGGTCCGGTCTTCGCGAGCTTCGCTGCGAACCAGCCCGCAGCGGTGACGGCGTACATGTACCAGACCGGCGCCGAGCCGTTCACGTACGACCCCGCCAACGAGGGTCAGATCGGGATCAACCTCAACAGCCCGGAGATCAAGCAAGTCCTCGACTACTGGGCGGGCCTCGTCGAGAAGGGCCTCGTGGGCACGGAGGACCAGTTCACTCCTGAGTACATCGCCGGCGTCATCGGCGGCGATTACGCCACGTACCTCTCGGCGGCCTGGGCTCCCGGCTACCTCCAGGGCGCGGGCGTCGGCGAGGGTGCGGACGAAGGCGTGTGGGCGACCGCTCCGCTGCCGCAGTGGGATCCGGCCAAGCCCGTCGCGATCAACTGGGGCGGCTCGGCGTTCTCGGTGAGCAGCCAGGCGGACGACCCTGAGCTGGCAGCCAAGGTGGCGTTCGGGGTCTATGCGGACCAGGCGTCGCTCGATCAGGGCTGGCAGGAGCAGATCATCTTCCCGCTCAACGTGGACGTGCTGGAGGACCCGGCGTTCCAGGACTACGAGGTGCCCTTCTTCAGCGGCCAGCAGGCCAACAAGGAGGTGTACGTCCCGGCGGCCAATGCCTACAAGGGCATGGTCTACACGCCGCTCCAGCAGTTCTACTACTCGACCCTCACCGAGCAGATCCAGAACATCAACGACGGATCCGCTACGGGCTCTGAAGCCGCGGACGCGCTCCAGGAGGCTGTCGTGGCCTACGCGGAGGAGCAGGGCTTCACCGTCGAGTGACATGGCACGGGGGGCCGGTCCGTGCTCGCGCGGACCGGCCCCCCGGTCATTCCCTTCTGACCCGGAGAAATCATGACCACCTCAACCGCAAGTCCCCCAACGAAGAAGGGGTCGAGCCCCTTCACGAAGAAGGGCGGTCGTCGCTCGACCGCCGCTCGTCAGAACCTCTTCGGATGGCTCTTCGTCGGACCGTTCGGGATCATCTTCCTGGCTCTGCTCGTGCTGCCGATCGGCTACGCGCTCTACTTGAGCCTCTTCCAGAAGTCGCTCATCGGCGGCACCCGGTTCGTCCTCTTCGGCAACTACGCCAAGGCGTTCACAGATCCGAACTTCCTCGACGGCGTCTGGTTCGTCATCCGGTTCTCGCTGGTGCTGATTCCGCTGCAGATGGCGATCTCGCTGGCCATCGCCCTGATGCTCGACATCATCGTGACCCGGTTCGCCCGGTTCTCGCGGCTCATGATCTTCCTGCCGTATGCGATCCCGACGGTGATCGGCGCGCTGATGTGGGGGTTCCTCTACAGCGAGAACTTCGGCCCGCTCGCGGACATTTTCGGAATTTTCGGAGCTGAGGCTCCTGATTTCCTGAGCAAGAGCCTGATCTTCTACGGCCTCCTCAACATCGTCACGTGGCAATGGGCCGGCTATTACATGATCATCCTCTACGCGGCGCTGCAGGGGATCGACCCGACCCTGTACGAGGCGGCACGCATCGACGGCGCCTCGCAGTGGCAGATCATCTGGCGGATCAAGATCCCCCTCCTCTCGCCGGCACTCCTGCTCATTCTCGTGTTCGCCCTCATCGGAACCCTGCAATTCTTCAATGAGCCGAAGATCCTCCAGGAGCTGGCGGCAGGATCCATCCCGAACGACTTCACGCCCAACATCTACGCCTTCTATCAGGCGTTCTCACTGGCGAACTACAACTACGGCGCGGCGATCTCGTTCGCCCTCGGTGCCGTCGTCTTCGTCTGCGTCTACATCTTCCTGTTCGCAACCCGCAAGCGAGGGAGCTTCTTCGAATGAGTGCCACGCCTATCGAGATCACCGAGACCCGCGGCAAGCCGCGCAAGCTCGTCGAGCGACGGTCGGCCCCGCGCACCCGCGGGCGTGCGTCGCTGAACATCGTGCTGGCGCTGCTCGTGGTCTACTTCCTGGTGCCGTTCTGGTGGCTGATCGTCAACAGCTCCAAGACCGCGGCCGGCCTGTTCGGGGGCGAGAATGCCCTGTGGTTCGCGGAAGACATCAACTACCTCGGAAACCTCGTCGACCTGTTCACGTACGGCGGAGGGATCTACGGACGATGGCTGGCCAACACCGCCCTCTATGCCGTCCTGGGCGGGGTGGGCGCCACGGTGCTCGCGGTCCTCGCAGGGTACGGCTTCGCGAAGTACCGGTTCGCGGGGCGCCGGGCCGCCTTCGCGATCCTGCTCGGCGCCGTCATGGTGCCGACGACCGCGCTCGTGATCCCCACCTTCGTCCTGTTCGCGCAGGTGGGCTGGACGAACACGGTCTGGGCCGTGATCTTCCCCTCGCTGCTCAACCCCTTCGGCGTCTACCTCATGAACGTGTACGCGCGCGATGCCGTGCCCGACGAGCTCCTCGACGCCGCCCGCGTGGATGGCGCGGGGGAGTTCCGCACGTTCTTCCGGGTCGCACTTCCGATGCTGCGGCCCGCGATCGTGACCGTGCTGCTGCTGTCGGTCGTAGCCGTGTGGAACAACTACTTCCTTCCGCTCGTCATGCTCTCGGACAACCGGCTGTTCCCCGTCACGGTCGGCATCGGCGTCTGGCAGTCGACCGCGTCCACGTACGGCGCCGCAGGCGGGCAGACGCTCTGGAGCATCATCATCCTCGGCTCGCTCCTGTCGGTCATCCCGCTGATCATCGCGTTCCTGGCGCTGCAGAAGTACTGGCGTGGCGGGCTCGCGATCGGAAGCCTGAAATGACCCCGCGCCCGCCCCGAGACCCGTTTCCCACGCTTCCTGGAAGAGCAGCATGATCCGCGCACACCTCACCATCGACCCGCACTTCACGATCGGACCCATCAATCGACGGCTCTTCGGCTCGTTCGTGGAGCACCTGGGGCGATGCGTCTACGACGGCATCTACGAACCGGGGCACGAGAGCGCGGACGAGGAGGGCTTCCGCACCGACGTCATCGAGCTCGTGCGCGAGCTCGGCGTATCGACGATCCGCTATCCCGGTGGCAACTTCGTCTCGGGGTACCGCTGGGAGGACGGCGTCGGACCGCGCGAGACGCGACCGCGGCGGCTGGATCTGGCATGGCACTCGACCGAGACCAATGAGATCGGACTGGACGAGTTCGCCGGCTGGCTGCAGAAGGTCGACAGCGAGTTGATGTACGCGGTGAACCTCGGGACGCGGGGCATCCTCGAGGCACTCGACGTCCTCGAATACGCGAACCTGCGGTCGGGCACCCATTGGTCCGACAGGCGTGTCGCGAACGGCCATCCCGAGCCTCACGACATCCGGATGTGGTGCCTCGGCAACGAGATGGACGGCCCGTGGCAGCTCGGCCACAGCACGGCGGAGGAGTACGCCCAGCTCGCGGCCAAGACGGCGAGCGCCATGAGGCAGATCGACCCGGATCTCGAACTCGTGGTCTGCGGCAGCTCGAGTGCCCAGATGCCGACCTTCGGCGACTGGGAACGAGTCGTGCTGAGCCACACGTACGACGACGTGGACTACATCTCGTGCCACGCCTACTACGAGCCGAAGGGCGATGACTACGGCAGCTTCCTGGCCTCCGGGGTCAACATGGACCGGTTCATCGATGCCGTCGTGGCGACGGCGGACCACGTGAAGGCCCTGCGCCACAGCGACAAGACCATCGACATCTCGTTCGACGAGTGGAACGTCTGGTACCAGTCGCGGTTCAACGAGGTCGACAAGATCACCGATGTCGCGCAGTGGCCGGTCGCTCCCCGGCTGCTGGAGGATTCCTACTCGGTGCTCGACGCCGTCGTCTTCGGGAGCCTGATGATCTCCCTCATCCGCCACGCCGACCGCGTGACGGCCGCGAGCCTCGCGCAGCTCGTCAACGTCATCGCACCGATCATGACCGAGCCCGGCGGACCGGCATGGCGCCAGACCACGTTCTATCCGTTCTCGCTCACGTCGCGACTGGCGCGGGACGTCGCCCTCGAGCTCAAGCTCGACAGCCCGACCTACTCGACGGAGCTGTACGGCGACGTGCCCATCGTGGACGCGGTCGCGACCCACGACGAGAGCGGCGGCGGGACGACGGTGTTCATCGTCAACCGCAGCCTCTCGGACGAGGTGTCCCTCGAGGTCGACGTCGTCGCCCTCGGCCGCATCGCGAACGCCACCGCGGTCTCGCTGTTCGACGACGACATCCATGCCGCCAACACGCTCGACGATCCCGAACGAGTGGCCCCCAGGACCAACTCGTCCGTCCACGCCGACGACGGGAAGATCACCGTCACACTCCCTCCCGTCTCGTGGACGGTTCTCACATTCGACTGAGCACGGCGCCCCACGCGCGCCGGCCGCACTCACCCAGGAAGGAATGAGGATGGCGCAGCACGTGCTCCGCGTCGAGGGAACCCGCATCGTGGCGGGCGACGAGCCTGTCACGCTGAAGGGCTTCGGGCTCGGCGGGTGGATGAACATGGAGAACTTCATCACCGGCTACGCGGGCGCCGAGTCGCAGCAGCGTCGGGCGCTTCGCCGCGTGCTGGGGGAAGAGGCGTACGAGCGCTTCTTCGGGCGGTTCATGGCGGCGTTCTTCACTGCGGAGGATGCCGCGTTCCTCCAGTCGCTCGGCGTCAACTCGCTGCGCATCCCGTTCAACTACCGTCACTTCGAGAGCGACGCCGAGCCCTTCGTCATCCGCGCCGAAGGCTTCCGCCTGCTGGACCAGGTCGTCGAGGCGTGCGCGAGTCACGGCATCTACACGATCATCGACCTCCACGCCCTTCCCGGGGCCCAGAACCAGCACTGGCACAGCGACAACCCGACCCAGTGGGCGCACTTCTGGTCGCAGCGGCAGTTCCAGGACCGCGTCGTGCACCTGTGGGAGAGCATCGCCGATCACTATCGCGGCAACCCGTGGGTGGCCGGCTACAACCCGGTCAACGAACCCGGGGACGTCGAAGGGACGGCGATCGGGCCGTTCTATCGCCGGCTCGAGGCCGCCATCCGAGCGGTGGACCCCGATCACATCCTCTTCCTCGACGGCAACCGCTACTCCACGCAGTTCGACCAGCTGGGCGACCCGCTCCCGAACTGCGTGTACACGGCGCACGACTACGCGCTGCCCGGATTCGTGGACGGCGGCCCGTACCCGGGGATCTCCCGAGGGCAGTACGTCGACAGGGACCGCGTCGAGGAGACCTTCCTCGAACGGACCGCGTACATGCGCGAGACCGGCACGCCGATCTGGGTGGGGGAGTTCGGGCCGGTCTACACCGGCGACCCCGCTCGTGATGAGCAGCGGTATCGCCTGCTCGAGGACCAGCTCGCGATCTTCGACCGCCACGACGCGAGCTGGGCGCTCTGGACCTACAAGGACATCGGCCTGCAGGGGGTCGTCACGGTGGATCCCGACTCCGCATACCTGCGGCGCATCGCGCCGGTGCTCGAGAGGAAGGCGCGCTTCGGCGTCGACTCGTGGGGTTCGACCGATGCGGGGGTCCGCGACATCCTCGAGCCGATCGAGCGGCTGTTCCAGGAGGAGTTCCCGGACTTCCAGCCCTACCCGTGGGGTGCGCGGCGGTGGATCCACGGACACGTCCGTCACGTGATGCTCGCCGAAGCCCTGGTGGACGAGTTCGCCCGTGCGTTCGAGGGCGTCGGTCCCGACGAGGCGGAGGCGCTCGCCGACGCGTTCTCGTTCCGCCAGTGCCGTATCCGCGAGGACCTGGCGACGATACTCCGGCGCGCGACGAGCTAGCCGGGCGGCGACATGGCACGAACCCAGCGAGTGACGCTCAACGAGATCGCTGCTCAGACCGGGTTGTCGCTCACGACCATCTCGAAGGTGCTCAACGGCGCGACCGACGTGTCGTCGGCGACGCGCGCTCTCGTCGAGGAGCACCTGCGAGAGAGCGGGTACCGGCGCAGGAAGAGCAGACAGCGGCGCGAGTACATCGAGGTCGTTCTGCACGAGCTCGAGGGGGAGTGGGCGCTCGCCATCCTCGAGGGCGTCCGCGAGAGCGCCGCGGCGGTGGGACTCGCGGTCTCCCTCTCGGTGAGCGGCGACCGCCACGCGCCGGGACCGGAGTGGCTGGAGTCGGTCGTCCGCCGCGCGCCGACGGGCATCATCCTGCTCTTCGCCGGCATCCCGCCGGAAGGGCGGGAGCAGCTCACGGCACGCGGCATCCCGTACGTCATCATCGATCCCGAGGGCGACCCCGTCCAGGACATCCCCTCCGTCGGCTCGGCGAACTGGTCGGGCGGGCTGGCGGCGACGAGGCACCTGCTGGAGCTCGGACACCGCCGCATCGCGGCGATCACCGGTCCGGAATCGGTGATGTGCGCGCTGGCGCGGCTCGACGGCTACCGCGCGGCGATGTCGTCGGCACGCGTGCCGATCGCGCCGGAATGGATCCGCTTCGGGGACTTCCAGCGGGACGGCGGGGAACGGCACGCCAGCGAGCTGCTGCGACTGGCCGATCCGCCGACCGCGATCTTCGCGGGCAACGACGCGCAGGCGCTGGGCGTGCTGCATGCGGCGGCGGCGCTGGGCTTGAGCGTGCCTCACGACCTCTCGGTGGTGGGTTTCGACGACCTGGCCATCGCGGAGCTGGCCCACCCTCGGCTGACGACGGTCCACCAGCCTCTCCGGGAGATGGCAGAGCAGGCGACCCGCCTCGTGCTCCAGCTGCTGGAACAGCCCCGTCCGGAGGTCACCCGCATCGAGCTGGCGACGCGGCTCGTGGTCCGCGACTCGACGGCGAGGCCCGCGCCATCCCCCCGAGGCTGACGGCCGACGGAGACGCGGGTTGCCGGCCGAGAGGCCCTGCCGGCAACCCCCCGCGATGAGCGGCTACTGCCAGTAACCCACCTTTGAAAGGAACTTCTCGGCGGCCCGGGGCAGG
>NZ_MWLP01000102.1:0-20997 GCF_010634885.1 Microbacterium sp. B35-04
AGGCGTTTCGTCTCGCTCCTTCCTCGCTCGCTCAACGACCGATCGCCGGCCGGGAACGCGACCGGCAAGGGATGAAATGATGGAGGCATGACCGACGTCGCGGCGAACCCCCTTGAAACCCTCGGCTACACCTTGTGGGCGGTCTTCCGGCGCAACTCCACGGCCGGCCCCTCGCCCGTCACCGACCTGGCGGCGGCAGTCGCCGAGGTCGAGGCATCCGGAGTCACCGTCCGCGGCTTCTACGACGTGTCGGGTCTGCGCGCCGACGCCGATCTGATGATCTGGCTCACCGGCACCGGCGTCGCCCCCGAGGTGCTGCAGTCCGCCCTGCGGACGCTGCGCCGCGCCGAGCCGCTCACGTCGCTCGTGCCGGTGTGGAACGCGATGGGCGTGCACCGCGACGCGGAGTTCACCGCCAGCCATCTCCCGGCGTTCATGCGCGATAAGGACCCCGAGGCCTGGCTCACCGTGTACCCGTTCGTGCGGTCATACGACTGGTACATCCTGCCCGACGAGGAGCGGCGGCAGATGCTCGCCGATCACGGGCGAAAGGGTGCCGCGCACCGCAGCGTCCTGAGCAACACCGTGGCGTCCTTCGCGCTCGGCGACTACGAGTGGATCCTCGCGCTCGAGGCACCCGAGCTCGTGGAGCTGGTCGACCTCATGCGCGACCTCCGCCAGACCGAGGCGCGCCGCCACGTGCGCGAAGAGGTGCCGTTCTACACCGGCCGCCGCATCGCCGTCGACGAGATCGCCGAGGTGCTCGCGTGAGCGCGTCATCCAGAAGCGCGCTGCGGATCGGCACGCGCGGCAGCACCCTGGCCCTCGCCCAGACCGGCATGGTGGCCGACGACCTCGCCGACGCGACCGGCGTCACCACCGAGCTCGTCACGATCACCACCGAAGGCGACCGCTCGAAGGAGCCGCTGTCCCGCGCCGGCGGCACGGGCCTCTTCACGGGTGCGCTGCGCGACGCGCTGCGCGCGGGCCAGTGCGACGTGATCGTCCACTCGCTCAAAGACCTCCCGACGGCGCCGCACGACCAGCTGGTCGTCGCCGCGATCCCGGCACGCGAAGACCCCCGCGACGCCCTGTGCGCGCGCGACGGGCTCACGCTCGCCAGCCTCCCCGCCGGCGCGCGGGTGGGCACCGGCTCGCCGCGCCGCATGGCGCAGCTGCGCGCCCGCCGCCCCGACCTCGAGGTCGTCGACATCCGCGGCAACGTCGACACGCGCTTGGGCAAAGTCACGAGCGGGGAGTTGGATGCCGTCATCCTCGCCGCCGCCGGACTCCGCCGCATCGGCCGAACCGAGGTCGTCACCGACTACCTCGACGCCGACTCCTGGCCGACGGCCCCGGGGCAGGGAGCTCTCGCGATCGAGGTGCGCCGCGGCGAGGAGGACCTTGTCCGCGCCCTCGACCATGCCGAGACCCGCGCCGCGGTCGAGGCCGAACGCGAAGTGCTCGCCCTGCTCGAGGCCGGCTGCTCCGCCCCCGTCGGCGCACGCGCCGTCGTGGACGCAGGACTCCTCCTGCTGTCGGCGCGCGTCTACAGCCTCGACGGCGCGACGGCTCTCACCTCCTCCCACGCCACCACGTGGCCCGAAGACGAGGGCGACCCGCCGCGCGAGGTCGCGGCATCCGTCGCCCGTGAACTGCTCGACGCCGGCGCCGCCGGCCTGACGGGAGAACGCCCGTGACCCCCATCGTCGGCCCCACGACCCGCCCCCGCCGTCTGCGTGCGACGCCCGCGATGCGCCTCCTCGTCGCCGAGACCCGCCTGCACCCGGCCGAGCTCATCCTCCCGATGTTCGTGCGTGAGGGCGCCACCGAGCCGGTGCCGATCTCGTCCATGCCGGGTGTCGTGCAGCACACCACCGAGAGCCTGAAGAAGGCGGTGACGGACGCCGCGGCCGCCGGCATCGGCGGCATCATGCTGTTCGGCGTGCCCGAGCACAAGGACGCCACGGGTTCCGGTGCGACCGACCCCGACGGCATTCTGAACGTGGCGACCCGCATCGCAGCCGCCGAGGCGGGCGACGCACTCGTCGTGCAGACGGACCTCTGCCTCGACGAGTTCACCGACCACGGTCACTGCGGCGTGCTGGATGCGAGCGGCTACGTCGACAACGACGCCACGCTCGAGCGCTATCGCGACATGGGCGTCGCCCAGGCCGAGGCCGGTTCGCAGCTGCTGGGCCTGTCGGGCATGATGGACGGCCAGGTCGCCGCCGTGCGCGACGCGCTCGACGGCGCCGGCTTCGCGAACACCCCGATCCTCGGCTACGCCGCCAAGTACGCGTCGGCGTTCTACGGCCCGTTCCGCGAGGCGGTGCAGTCCTCGCTCGAGGGCGACCGCCGCACCTACCAGCAAGACCCGGCGAATCGCCGCGAGGGCGCGCTCGAGGTCGACCTCGACATCGCCGAGGGCGCCGACATCGTCATGGTGAAGCCCGCGATGAGCTACCTCGACGTGCTCGCCGACACGGCGGCCGCGAGCCCCGTGCCGGTGTGGGCCTACCAGGTGTCCGGCGAGTACGCGATGATCGAGGCCGCCGCCGCGAACGGCTGGATCGACCGCCGCCGCGCGATCGAGGAGTCGGTGATCGGCATCCGTCGCGCCGGCGCCGACGCCGTGCTGACCTACTGGGCGCTGGAGCTTGCGGAGTGGATCCGATGACGACGAACGAGCAGGAGTTCGCCCGTGCCCGCGGCGCGATGCCGGGCGGCGTGAACTCGCCGGTGCGAGCCTTCGGCTCGGTGCACGAGACGCCGCGCTTCTTCGTGGCGGCCTCGGGACCGTACGTCACCGACGTCGAGGGCCGCGAGTACGTCGACCTCGTCGGCTCGTGGGGTCCCGCGATCCTCGGGCACGCGCATCCCGCCGTCGTGAAGGCGGTTCAGGATGCCGCGGCCCACGGTCTCGGCTTCGGCGCGAGCACGCCCGGCGAGACGGAGCTGGCGGAGTTGATCGCCGCCCGCGTGACGCGGGCGGACCAATCCCCGGTCGAGCGCGTGCGCCTCGTCTCGACCGGCACCGAGGCCACGATGACGGCGATCCGCCTCGCGCGCGGCGCGACGGGGCGAGACCTCGTCGTGAAGTTCGCAGGCCACTACCACGGGCACTCCGACGGACTCTTGGCCGAAGCGGGCTCGGGCGTCGCGACCCTCGCGCTGCCGGGCTCGGCGGGTGTTCCCGCACCGATCGCCGCGCAGACCCTGGTGATCCCCTACAACGACCTCGACGCCGTGCGCGAGGTCTTCGCCGCCCGCGGCGAAGACATCGCGGCGATCATCGTCGAGGCGGCGCCCGCGAACATGGGCATCGTGCCTCCTGCGCACGGCTTCAACGCCGCGATCGCCGACATCGCCCACGCGCACGGCGCGCTCCTGATCCTCGACGAGGTGCTGACGGGGTTCCGCGTCGGCCCCGCCGGCTGGTACGGCATCGACCCGGTGCCGTTCGCGCCCGACCTCATCACGTTCGGCAAGGTCGTCGGCGGCGGGCTGCCGCTCGCTGCACTCGGCGGCTCGGCGGCGCTCATGGAGCTGCTCGCGCCGCTCGGACCGGTGTACCAGGCCGGCACGCTGAGCGGCAACCCGCTCGCCGTCGCGGCCGGGCGCACCACGCTCGACCACCTCGACGCCGACGCCTATGCCCGCATCGACGCCGCCGCGACGACGATCGCGGACGCCGCGGCATCCGCTCTCACCGAAGCCGGTGTGACGCACGTCGTGCAGCGCTCGGGCAACCTGTTCTCGATCCAGTTCGCCGCCGAGCCGCCCGTCGACTACGAAACGGTCAAGGCGCAGGAGGCGTACCGCTACCCGCCGTTCTTCCGCGCCATGCTCGCTCAGGGCGTCTCGCTGCCGCCGTCGGTGTTCGAGGCCTGGTTCGTCTCTGCCGCGCACGACGACGCCGCCGTGTCGCGCATCGTCGACGCGCTTCCCGCCGCCGCACGAGCCGCCGCCGAGGCACGGCCCGGCTGACACCCGACGAGAGGACGACGATGTCCCGACGCACCCTCGCCGCGACCGGCCTCCTGCTGGCCGGTCTCGCGCTCGTGGCGTGCGCTCCTTCGGCGGTTCCCCCGGGCACAACACCGTCTGGCACCGCACCACGGGTGGCGACGGATGCTGCGGACCGCGCGCCGAGCCCGACATGGACGCCGTCCGGATTCGACGCCGCGCTGTCGGCCGAGCTCATCGAGATGCTCGCGCAGGACCAGGCCGATCGGCTCGCCGGCGACGGGGACGGCACCGACGAGGAACGCACGGAGCGCCTGCGCGAGATCATCGTCGCGCACGGCTGGCCGACGTACTCGCTGGTGGGTGAGGAGGCGGAAGACGCGGCGTGGGCGATCGCCCAGCACTCGGACCATGACCCCGACTTCCAGCGCGAGGCGCGGGAGTGGCTGCGCATCGCCGTCGAGAACGACGACGCCTCACCCGGCAACCTCGCCTACCTGACCGACCGCATCGCCGTGGGAGCCGGCGAGCCGCAGACGTACGGCACGCAGATCGGTTGCGGCGAAGACGGCCCCACGCCCTCGACGCCCATCGCCGACGAGGCAGCGGTCGACGAGCGACGCGCCGAGGTCGACCTGCCGCCCCTTGCGGACTACTACGCCGAACTCGAAGCCGTCTGCGCCGCGGACTAGCTTTGGCGCGCACAGGGAGAGGAATCGATGACACGCCTCCTCGCCGTCCACGGCGACATCACCGCTCAGACCACCGACGCGATCGTCAACGCCGCCAACAACGCCATGCGCGGCGGAGGCGGCGTCGACGGTGCGATCCACCGCGCGGGCGGCCCCGACATCCTTCGGGACTGCATCGCGCGCTTCCCGCACGGGCTTGCGACGGGCGATGCCGGCTGGACGACCGGCGGCCGACTCGCCGCCCGGTGGGTCGTGCACACGGTGGGACCGGACTACGGCGCCGGCCAACGTGATCGCGGGCTGCTCGAATCCTGCTACCGGCGGTCGCTCGAGGTGGCCGGCGAGCTGGGCGCCCGCAGTATCGCCTTCCCGCTGATCAGCGCCGGAGTGTACGCCTGGCCGCGGCGCGAGGCCATCACCGCCGCGATCGACACGATCGCCGCCGCGGGGACCTCGCTCGACAGCGTGTCGCTCGTCGCACACGACAAGCGCGCGCACGACGAGATCGCCTCGGCACTCGTGATGACGACATCCGTCCGCATCCTGCAGGGCGTGCGCGAGCTGCACCGGCGGGGGTTCCATGGCCTGCGGGTGCAGCCCGGGATGGCACCTTCGGGCATGTACTGGAGGATCGTGCTGTCGGATGCCGCCGACCCCGACGCCACGATCCACTACACCTCGGGCGCCGAGACGGAGTTCGCGGGCGGCGGCACCGTCGACGCGATGTCGACGCCGACCGCCGTCGCCGAGCTGATCCTGCGGGCTCTCCCCCGCCTCGCAGCCTCCCACGACGCTCCCGAGTATGCGGCGTGGTTCGCCGGGCTACTCGCGGGGGTCGAACCGCAGCACGCGCTGCCCGTCTCATTCGCCGACTACTTCGACGCCGGCGCCGGCTGGGAGATCGGCTGGGGCAGCGGGTTCCGCTATCCCCCACCGCCGGAATGACCGGGGCGCATCCGTACCCGGCCGTCTGAAAGTCCGTCGGACCGGGCAAAAGCAGAAGGCCCCCGCGCTGCGGGAGTCTTCTTGTGGTGGACCTGAGGGGAATCGAACCCCTGACCTCCTCGATGCGAACGAGGCGCGCTACCAACTGCGCTACAGGCCCGTGAACCTCAGAAACACTATCACGGTTCGAGGTCCGTCCCGAACCGGCGGGACCCCTCGGAAGGCCCTATTCGCCCGCGGCGCGACGTGTCAGAAGCTGGCGAACGTGGGCCTCGATCTCGGCGTCGTCGACGTACCCCATGCGGGTGTAGTCCGACTCCGCAGACGCTGCGCGGGCGGTCCGCGCGGTGTCGATCGACGTCGGCTGCTGGGCCTCGGCGCGGGCCAGCATGGCCTGCTCGAGGGCGGCTTGCCGGAGCGCCGCGCGCGCGGCCTCGGCATCCAGGACGGCGGCGGCACGGGACCCGGCCGACGCGGTGAGCGGTCGCGGCAGGTCGCGCGGAGCCCATTCACGCTGCTCGCGCTCGAGCGCTACGTCCTGCAGCTCCGCGGCCCGCTGCTCGGCGGCCCGCCGCTCGGAGGCACGGCGGGGTACGGCATCCGTCTGTCGCACGACGGCACGCGCCGCCACGCGGGACAGGCGATGAAGGGTCGTGCCCGACACCAGCACGAGACCGACGCCCACCCACAGCAGCGTCTGGACACCCGCGGTGAGCGTCTCGAACACTCCCCACGCGGCGAGCCCGAGACCGCCGAGGCCCACGAGGGTCGCGACCAGGCGGAAGACGCGGCGCACGCGCGCGCGGCGCGCCGCAGGGATCGCCCGCGCGGCGGCGAGCTCGGCACGCGCAGCCTCCTCGGCCGATGCGCGCGCGGCGCGCGCCCGCTCGAGGTCCACTCGGGCGGCCGCCTCAGCGGCGACGCGCTCGGTGCGGGCGCGCTCGCGCTCGAGCCGCGCCGTGGCTTCGGCCACCTCACGCTCGGTGCGGGCGCGCTCCAGGTCGACGCGCGCTTCTTCGAGTGCCGCATGTTCGCGTTCGGCAAGTGCGCGCTTGGCGAGCCGCTGCTGCGCGGCAGCGGTGCGGGCGTTGAGCTCGAGCCGCACCTCTTCCGGCGTCTCGCTCGTCTCGGCGAGCACGCGCAGCGCCTGGTTGAGGCGGACGGCGTTGCGCTCGGCGGCGTCGAACTGGCGGCGGCTGTGCCACGACGGGAGCAGGTAGACGAGCCACAAGGCCACGGCGACGAGAACGATCACTCCCCCGCCCCACACCTGCCCGCCCATGCAGACCACGGTATGCGACGGATGCCTGAGGCCTCGGCACCCGCTGGCGTGTCCCTCAACCCCGCCCGGTGTTTCTCACCGGTTCAGCTACCGGACACTCGCGCACGATCTGCACAGTGACCGGGCACTATCTCCGGACAGGTGCGTCGGCGGCGGTATCCGCCTGAGCGTTCACGCTCAGCGCCCCCAGATCGTGAGGTGCCGGAGCGCCACCGCGTGTCTAGTGGCATCGATCGCAAGCGCGATCTCGTGCACATCGACCGTGCGCTTCAGTGGGATCCGGATGCGTTGCACACCGGGGCTCAATGGCGTGGCGCTCTCCCACCCGCCGTGTGAACGCACCACGATCGAGGCGTCACCCCGCTCGAGGTCGACCTCGATGAATGCGATCCTGTCCGATGCCAGGCCGGGAAGACGAACCAGCGTGATGCGGTGAGGCGATCGGGAGGCGGGCACTTCCAGCCGGCCGCGCGTGACGACGGCACCCGAGCCGTCGTCCACGAATCCCAGCACCTCGACAGGCCACGCCTCGCCGTCCCCTCCACCCTCATGGGCGACGATGTCGCCGTCCGGCCGGAAGAGGTCCACGCGCACGAGCGGGCTGCCCTCCGGCGTCCACTCGGCGGCGAGCTCGAGCATGCCGCGCGCGTCCAGCGCTTCCGAGACGACGCGGACCCTCGCGATGTCGCCCCCGAAGTGGTTCCCCATACCGGCACTCAGCTGAACCGCGCCGACGGTGAAGTCCGAGATGCTCCGCCTGTTGAGACCCAGGGGGAAGTCGTAGGGGTTCTTCCGATACTCTCGCGCTTCTCCCATCGGCGGGCCGACCTCCCGAAATCGCGGCCGCGGATCGGCGATTCCGTCCAGGTACGCGCTGATCACCGAGCCGTCGTAGCTGAATCCGACGACCCGCCACTGATCCGGCGCGATCATGCGGGCGCTCGCGGCATAGTCACGGCTGTAGGGAAGCGCCGGGCTCGGCCCCCCGTCGGCCGACACGTGCCCCACGGCCTGCTGGGCGCCCCCGTAGGTGGGCAGACTCACGAACAGGCCATACTGTCGCCGCGGATCGGCGTCGTCCTCCTGCCACATGCCCGCGATGAATCCGGTGTCCACCGAGGCGCGGCGAACGAGCGCGATCACACTGACTTGGTCGCCGCGCGCAGCGGCATTCAGCGGGCCGACGTCGGCCGCGTCGATGACGAGGAAATCATCCACACCGTCGAAATGAAGCGCGCCGCCGGTCTGTGGATCTTCGACCCAGCGCGCCCCTGACGCGCGCAGCTCGAGCCGGTGGCCGGTGACGTCGCGCAGCGGCGCGCCGGAGTCGCGGAAATCCCACTCCATCACGTTCATCGCGCCTCCGACGCGCCGAGGGGAGCGCACCCGGCAGTGCGCCCCCATCGGTGGCACCTACTAGTTCTCGAGGATCGGGTCGGCGGCCTCGCACACCGTGGCCAGCTGCGCCTCCACGTCGGCATCGGCCGTCCACACACCGTCGAGAGCCGGCTTGGTCGCCGTCGAGAGCTCGGGGAACGCGACCGGGTACGGGATCTGGTTCGCGAACTCGAGCGTGTCGAGCAGCGCCTCCTTCGCGTGCTCCGCCGGCACCTGGGGGTAGAGGCTCGCGATGAACTCCTCGGTCTGCAACGAGGTGCGCGGCGCGACGTAGGGCAGCGTCTCGGACCCGTGCTCGCTCGTCAGGTACGCGAAGAGTTTCGTGGCGAGCTCGGGTGCGGCGCCGTCGGCGAAGACGACCATGGACGCCTGGCCGATGAACGGGTCGTAGTCGACGTCGCCCTCGGGCTGCGGCGCCATGTCGTACTCGAAGGTCGAGTCCGCCAGCTGCGCCAGCGTGCTCGGCGCCCCGAGGTACATGCCCGTGTCGCCGGTGGGGAAGCTCGACGTGTTGCCGGGCGCCGGATACGAGCCATCCTCGAAGATCATGCCGTGCACGAACTCGAACGTCTCGACGCTTTCGGGATCCGTGTACCCGCATTCCGTGCCCTCGGGATACGCCACGCCGCCGAAGCCTTTGAGGAACGGAGTGAACAGGGCGTAGCTCGTGTAGCCCCACTGCGGGATGTCGAATCCGTACGTCACGGCACCCGCATCCACCAGTGCCTTCGCCGAGCTGCGCAGCGCCTCCCACGTCCACTCGCCGGAGTCGAAGAGTTCGTTCGGCGTGGGCAGGCCGGCCTGCTCGAAGGCCGTCTTGTTGTAGATGATGGGATGCGTGGTGCCCGCGAACGGGTAGCCGTACAGCTCGCCGTCATCGCCCTCGAGTTCGGCGTAGAGGTTGGGGATGATGTCGTCGAAGTCCCATGCTTCGTCCTCTTTGAGGGAACTGATGTCGAGCAAGGCACCCGAGTCCACCCACGCGGGCGTCGCCGACTCGACGATCCAGCCGAGGTCGGGCGCCTCACCACCGCTCAGGCGGATCGACAGCTGCGCGTCGTACTCCGCGAACGGGATCGTCTCGATCGTGAGCTCGCCGAGCTCGGGGTTGTCTTCGCGGAACTCGTCGGCGAGCTCCTGGAACGTCGCGATGATCGCCTCGTCGGCCGTCCAGACGGTCATCGTGAGGTCGACCGGTTCGGCGTCTTCGGGTTCGGCGGGAGCCGCGGTGCATCCCGCCAGCGCGAGCGCGGCGAGCGTCAGTGCGGCGATGGCAGCGTGCTGTGTCTTGCGCATGAGTGGTTCCTTCCTGGTGAGGGCGCCGGCTGCCTTGCCGGCGGTGGTGCTACTTGATCCCCGTGCCCGAGATGCCCTGGACGAACTGGCGCTGCGCGACGAAGAAGACGAGGAGCACGGGCACGACGCTGAGCGTCGTCGCCGCCATCTGGACGTTCCAGATCGGGATGCCCGTGATCGGGTCGGTGAAGGACTGCAGCGCGATGGGAACCGTCCACAGTTCACGGGTGCGGAGGAAGACGAGCGGCTCGAGGAAGTCGTTCCAGCTGTTCAGGAACGTCAGGATGGCGAGGGCGGCGATCGGCGCCTTCGCGAGCGGAAGCGCGATGCGCGCGAAGATCCCGAAGCGTCCGAGCCCGTCGACACGACCGGCCTGCTCGAGTTCGATGGGCATGCTCAGGAAGAACTGCCGCATCAGGAAGACGCCGAGCACCGCGGGAACGCCGAAGATCGAGGGCACGATGAGCGCGAGGTGCGTGTCGATCCAACCGAACGCCGACACGATCCGGAACAGCGGGATGATCGTGACCTCCGGCGGCACGAGCAGCGCGCTCAGCAGCAGGATGAAGAGGAAATTCCGCCCGCGGAACTGGATGCGGGCGAACGCGTACCCCGCGAGGGACGAGACCGCGAGGACACCGAGCGTCGTGATCGCCGCGATATACACGGAGTTCATGAACTGCTGCAGGAACGGGCTCGTGGTGAAGGGCGTCAGGAAGTTGTGCCATTGCGGATCGGCGGGAAAGAGCACCGGCGGATTCTCGAAGACGTCGCCGTAGGTCTTCAGCGCCGTCGAGATCATCCAGAACACGGGGAACACGAAGGGCACCGCTACCAGCGTCATCAGGACGTAGACGACGAGCTTCGAGAGCCACGGACGGCGCTTCGCCGGCGGCTTCTCGTCCTTCTTGTCCGCGCCCTCTACGACCGCGTCGAAGCTCAGGTCAAGACTCATTGAAGACCCATCTGCGTCGTGACCACCACTGGAGGAGCGTCAGTGCGAGCACGATGGCGAAGAGCACCACCGCGGCGGTCGAGGCGTAGCCCACCTGGAACGCCTTGAACGCCTGCTCGTAGATGTAGTAGCCGAGGATCGCCGTGGACAGCTCGGGACCACCCTCGGTGAGGAGGTAGACCTGCGCGAAGGCCTTCAGCGAATTGATGGTGGCCAGGATGGCCACCATGAAGGTCGTCGGCGTGATGAGCGGCGCGACGACGTGCCGGAACGTCTGCCACCGGCCGGCTCCGTCGATCCTCGCCGCCTCGACCAGTTCTGCCGGCACGTCCTGCAGGGCCGCGAGGAAGAGGATCATGCTGACGCCGACGCCCTTCAGCACTTGGACGATGATGATGGTCGTCATGGCGACGTTCTTGTCAGCGAGCCAGTTCGGGCCCTCGATGCCGATCATCGCCAGCCAGCCGTTGATGCCACCCTGATCCTGCAGCAGCACGTCCCACACCAGCGACCACGCCACAAGGGAGATGACGACGGGCACGAAGTAGGCCGTCCGGAAGATCGAGATGGCGCGGATGCGCTGGTTCACCATCACCGCGAGCGCGAGCCCGAGCAGGATGCTCGCAGGTATGACGAACGCGGAGAAGATCGCGGTGTTGCCCAGCACCCTCGCGAAGACGCCGTTCGTGGCGAGGTCGAGGTAGTTGTCCACGCCGGCGAAGCTGCTGCGCCCCGAGAGGGTGTTGTAGTCCTGGAAGCTGAAGGCGAAGACGCCGAGGATCGGGAGGGCCACGAACACCAGGAAGCCGAGCACCACGGGAGCAACGAAGGCATACCCGTAGAGGCTGTCAATCCGTTCGAGCCTGCTGCGCTTCGGCCGGCGACGAGCCGCGGGCGGGGGCGGCGACGTCCCGCGCGCGGTGCGTTCGATCGTCATGGTCATCGGCGCCTCATCGTTGAGATGTTGCATCTTGCACAACACAGTTGTGTAGAGTGAGATACCAGGATGCGATCTTCTGCGGCCGATGTCAAGCAGAAAAGCGCAGTATGGTCCAGGAAGCACAAGGGAGTCACCATGCCCGCAACGACGGAAGCCGGCGCATCCGCCGCACGCACACTCGTCCGGGGTCTGACGATCCTCGAGATCGTCGCCGAGGCGCCCGAAGGCATCGGAGTCACCGAGGTCGCCGCGCGCGCCGAGATCGACAAGGGCACCGTCTCCCGTCTGTTGGCCACCCTGCGGCAGATGAGCTACGTGCAGCAACGCAGCGCTGACCGCCGGTTCGTGCTCGGCAGCCGCTGCCTGTGGCTCGCACGCGAGTACCGCTCACGGCGGGATGAACTCAGCAGCGTCGCGCAGCCGTTCCTCGCCGAGCTGCGCGACATCACGCAGGAGACGGTGCACCTGGCGATCCTCGAGGAGAGCTTCGTCGTCTTCATCGCCCAGGAGCAGCCCGACCGGTCGATCCGCGTCCGCAGCGCGGTCGGCTCGCGCCTGCCGATGCACCGCACTGCGATGGGTCGGGCCGTGCTTGCCGCGCTCGATACCGAGAGCCGCGACCAGCTCATCGCGACGCTCGAAGCGGATGCGGTCGCGCGCCAGGAGCCGATCGACGTGGCCCAGCTGCGCGCCGACGTCGACGAAGCCGTCGAGCGGGGCTGGGCAGCTGTCGACCGGCACGACGATGTCACGCGCCTGGCCTCGGCGATCGTGGATGCCGATGGCCGGCCGATCGCCGCCATCACCCTCTCGGGTCCCGACTACCGCATCGAGCCGGAGATCGACCGGCTCGGCCTCGAGGTCACCCGCGTCGCACGAGCTGTCAGCGACGCGCTCGGGCGCTGACGGTCGGACGCGGCACTCACAGGGACATCCCGCCGTCGACGAGCAGGTCCTGTCCGGTGATGTACCCACCCTCGCGCGAGCACAGCAGCAGGGCTGCTGCGACGAAGTCATCGGGCTCGCCGATGCGCCCGGCGGGGATGCCGGTGAGTACGCGCTCCCGGTACGCCTCGTCGGCGAGCGCGTCGAAGTTGCGCGGCGTGCGCACGACCCCCGGAGAGAGCGTGTTGACGGTGACACCGGAGGAGGCGACCTGACGGGCGAGATTGCGGATGACGCTCGCGAACGCAGCCTTGGACGCGGCGTAGGCCGCCATGTCGGGATGCGGCCGCACCAGCTGCACGCTGCCGATGGACAACACACGCCCGAACCCGCGGGCCTGCATGCCGGGCACGAGCGCTTGGAGAAGCTCGAACCCCGCCATCACGTTCACGCGCAGCTGCCGCTCCACGTCGTCGGCAGAGAGGGTCTCCCAGCCGGCTCGGATCTGCAGCGACGCCGAGAGCACCACGATGTCGATCGCTCCGGCCGCGAGCGCGCGCTCGCCGAGCTGCACCGCCGCGCCCGGCTGTGCCAGGTCGATGTCTAATCCCGGGTCGGCGTGCTCGAGCCCGTGCCGCAGCACCTCTGCGCCGTGGGCCTCCATCGCGTCCGCGATCGCCGCTCCGAGGCCGCTGGTCGCGCCGGTGAGGAGTGCGCGCATCCCCCTGAGGTCGAACATCCGCGGCTCCTCTCCCCCGACCTTCGCGAGGCTATCGGATCCGGGTCAGAGGCGACCGTGCCGGCGGTAGACCTCGACGGGGTCCTGGCCGTCGTTGAACTCCTCGCGTACCTGGTCCTCGTGGCGGATCAGCTCCTCGGTCTTCTCGAGCACCTCGACCACGATGTCGCGAGGAATCACGACAACGCCGTCGAGATCGCCCATGATGAAGTCGCCCGGCGAGACGACGACGATGCTCGTGAGGGCGCCGCGCAGCGCGATGGTCAGCTGCCAGTCGTAGTAGCTCCAGCGCTTGACCGCCTCGACCGGCGTGAGGTAGCGAGCGAACACCGGGAAGTCGCGCTCCAGCAGGAACCGCGTGTCCCGCGACCCTCCATCGACGAGCGCTCCGATGACGCCGCAGGATGCCCCGACCGTCGCGTTCATCTCGCCGTAGTGCGCGGCCTGCATGTCGAAGCTGCAGTCGCGCACGTCGATGATCGGCACCCCGACATCTTTCATCGCCTCGAACATGTGGATGCGGCGAGCCCGCAGTCGCTCATCGCCGGTGGGCTCCGGGATCCCCTTCAGGGTGAAGGCGGGACCGGCGATCACCCAACGGTTGTCGACCGGCTTGATGTCGCTGGCGAGCGCCTGGTGCGGATAGCCCATCGCGTCGAGCACGTCGTAGACCGCCCCCGAGTAGGTCGCGCGATAGCGCTCGATGAGTTCCGGCACAGAGACGGCGTATTCATACGGGTTAGTCATGAGCATCCTTGATCATCTGGCTCTGTCAGCGCTTCAAGCCTGTTGCAGCAGACAATACACACGTTGCACTGAACAAGACAACTTGTTCATACTCGGCTAGGATCCCCGCATGCGCATCGTCGATCTGCGGGCCCGCACCGTCGCCATCCCGACCAACGCCAAGCTGCGCCACTCCACGGGGGTGCACCCCGGCTACTTCATGCGGACGATCATCGAGATCGTCACCGATGAGGGCATCGTGGGTCTCGGCGAGGTGGGCGGCGGCGACCAGCGCGGCGCTCTCCTCAAGCTCAAGCCGCGCGTCATCGGACTCGACCCGTTCCATCTCGAGGTGATCAAGCTGAAGGTGCTGCGGTCGATCTACTACATGTCGAACGCGCGACTCTATGCAGCCATCGAGATGGCGTGCCTCGACATCCAGGGAAAGGCGATCGGACGGCCGGTGAGCGATCTGCTCGGCGGTCGACTGCGGGACGAGATCCCCTTCATCGCGTATCTGTTCTGGCGCTACGACCGCCCGGGCGGCGGCGACGACACACGTGCCGAGGACATGGCGGAGCTGTGCGAGCAACTCACCGAGACACTCGGTGTGAGCGCCATGAAACTCAAGGCCGGCGTGCTGGCCCCCGAGGAGGAGGTGCGCGTCTTGGAGCTGTGTCGCGACCGGCTCGGCCCCGACTACCGGCTGCGCATCGACCCCAACGGCGTCTGGTCGGTGCCGACCGCGGTCCGGATGGGCCGGCGCCTGGAGGCCGTGGCGCCGGAATACTACGAGGATCCGGCGTGGGGGCTCACGGGCAACGCGGCCGTACGCGAACAGGTGCGCCTGCCGATCGCGACCAACATGTATCCGGCGCGCTTCGACGACCTCGCCCCCGGCATCCGGCTCGGCGCCGTCGACGTGGTGCTCACCGACATCCACTACTGGGAGGGCCCGCGCGGGGTGAAGGAGCTCGCGGCCGTCTGCCGCACCTTCGGGCTGGGTGTCGCCATGCACTCGGGGTGCGAGTTCGGCATCGAGCTTGCGGCGATGCTCCACACCGCGAGCACCGTCCCGGAGATGACCACGGCCGGCGATGCCCACTATCACTACCTCGAGGACGACGTCATCGCCGGCGGTCTGATGCGCTACGTCGACGGCAGCATCGCCGTGCCCACCGGGCCCGGCCTCGGCGTCGAACTGGATCCCGAGAAGATGGACAAGTACGAGCGCTACTTCGAGCAGCACGGCGACTACTACGCGCGGTTCCACGTGGACGAGCGCCGGCCCGACTGGTACCCGAGCGTCGGCGGCGTCTAGGACGCTTCAGGCGCCGGCGGCTCTACGCGTGCAGGCGGTCGCTGGGCGGCACCGTCGCCGCATCCTGGGGAGCCCGGCCCGACACCCAGCGCTGCAGCACGCCGTCGGGCACGTCCTCGCGTACCAGGGCGAACGCGTAGTGGTCGCGCCAGTCGCCGTCGATGTGGATGAACCGCCGCCGCAGCCCCTCGTAGCGGAAGCCGAGCTTCTCGACCACGCGCAGGCTGGCGCGGTTCTCGGGGCGGATGCAGATCTCCATGCGGTGCAGCCGCAGCTCCGAGAAGCAGATGTCGGTGGCGAGTGCCACGGCGGTCGGCGTGATGCCCCGGCCCGCGAACCGCTCGCTCACCCAGTATCCGATGGTGGCGGAGGCCAGCGAGCCGCGCGCGATCCCCCACACGTTCAGCTGGCCCGCGATCTCACCGTCGTACTCCATGACGAAGGGTACGCCGGCGCCGTCGCGGTACTGCTGCAGCAGCCGGCGCACGCCCATCCGCATGTCGAACGACACCGGCCCGTCGGGGCTGGTCGCCTCCCACGGGCGCAGCCAGCCGCGATTGGACAGCAGCTCGTTCTGCAACACGCGCGCGTCGCGCTGGCGCACGAGGCGGATGGCCACCGAGCCATGCCTGCGGGGAGCCGACAGATCCACGAGACTCCCTCGAACGGGCGGCGCCGGATCCGAAGATCAGAGGTTCGCCGCGAACTCCTTGAACCAGGGACGCAGTGCGGGGCCGAGATCGTCGCGATCCGCCGCGAGCTGCACGATGGCCTTGATGTAATCCACCCTATCGCCGGTGTCGTAGCGACGGCCACGGAAAACCACGCCGTACACACCCGGACCGTCGGGGTCGGCAGCGAGCTCCTGCAGCGCGTCGGTGAGCTGGATCTCGCCACCCTTGCCCGGCTGGGTGCGCTCCAGGATCTCGAACACGCTCGGCGACAGCACGTAGCGGCCGATCACCGCGAGGTTCGACGGTGCATCCTCAGCACTGGGCTTCTCGACCAGCCCATTGACCTTGACGACGCCGTTGCCGTCGGTCGACTCGACCGAGGCCACACCGTACAGGTTGATGTGCTCGGGGTCGACCTCCATGAGGGCGACGATCGCCGCGCCGGTGCGCTCGTGCTCCGCGATCATGGTGGTGAGCAGCTCGTCCCGCTCGTCGATCAGGTCGTCGCCCAGCAGGACGGCGAAAGACGCGTCGCCGACGTGCGCCTTTGCACGCAGCACCGCATGGCCGAGGCCCTTCGGCTCACCCTGACGCACGAAGTGGATGTCGGCGAGATCACTCGACTCCAGCACACGGCGCAGGCGATCGGTGTCGCCCTTGTCCTTCAGCTTCTCTTCGAGCTCGGGCACCGAGTCGAAGTGGTTCGAGATCGCGTTCTTGTTGCGGCCGATGATCACCAGGATGTCGTCGATGCCGGCCTTCGCCGCCTCTTCGACGACGTACTGGATCGCCGGCTTGTCGACGACAGGGAGCATCTCCTTGGGCATCGCCTTCGTTGCCGGGAGGAAGCGCGTGCCGAGGCCGGCGGCCGGAATGACGGCCTTGATCGGAGAATGAGGCATTCCCCGAGTCTAGAGGTGGCGCCGCCGATGTCCGATTTCGCGCGCGACCGGGAGCGGAGCCGCGCGCCGTAGAATCGACACCATGTCCGACGCCATCGCCGATGCGAAGCGCGCCCTGCGCGCAGAGCTTCGCGAGCGCCGCCAGCTGATCACCCCGCAGGCCCGCGAACTCGCCGAGGCCGGCATCCGCGCTCAGTTGGACGCCCTCGTCGCCGAGCACGGTGCGGAGGCGATCTCCTGCTTCCTGTCGATCACCACCGAGCCCGGCACACGTTCCTTCGTGACGGATGCCGTGGCGCGCGGCATCCGTGTCCTGCTTCCGGTGACGCGCACCGACGGCCTGCTGGACTGGGCGGTCGCCACCCGCGAGGGCGACATCGCCGAGGGGATGTTCGGACTCCCCGAGCCCGTCGGAGAGCTGCTCGGACCGATCGCCGTCAACGACGTGGACCTGCTGATCATCCCCGCCGCCGCGGTCGATCGCACCGGGATGCGGCTCGGCTGGGGCCGCGGCTTCTACGACAAGACCATCGGGTCGATGGAGCGCTGCCCTCCCGTGTACGCGGTCGTCTTCGACTCCGAGTTCGTCGACGAGCTTCCGAGCGACGAACTCGATCAGCGCGTCACCGGCGTCGTCACGCCCACGCGCACCATCACCCTCGCGCCCACCCGGCGCTGATACCCACCGAGAGAGCCATGCCCACCTACGCCTACGCCTGCAAGCAGTGCGGTCACCGCTTCGACGCGGTGCAGTCCTTCGCCGACCCCACCCTCACCGAATGCCCCGAGTGCGGCGGCGTGCTGCGCAAGGAGTACGGCTCGATCGGCGTGACCTTCAACGGCTCCGGCTTCTACCGCACCGACTCGCGCGCGGGCGCCAAGAGCGGCGGCGCCGCTTCGAGCGGGGGGACGGATGCCTCGAGTGGCGCCTCCTCGTCGACTTCGACATCATCGAAGACCGAGGCGAAGGCCTCACCCGCGTCGTCCGGATCCTGACCGTCCGGAGCCCCCGGCGCGGTCGACACCCAGGGGGTATCCGTGATCAAGGGCTTCAAAGAGTTCATCCTGCGCGGCAACGTCATCGACCTCGCGGTCGCTGTCGTCATCGGCGCCGCGTTCACCGCGATCGTCAACGCCATCGTCCAAGGGCTGATCAATCCGCTGATCGCCCTCGTGTTCCAGGCCGACAGCCTGAACGACGTCATCATCGCGGTGCCGAACATCCGCGGCGGCACGACCGATTTCGGGATCGGGCTCATCCTGGCCGCGATCATCAACTTCCTCGCCGTCGCCGTCGTGGTCTACTTCGTCTTCGTCTACCCGATGAACCGGGTCAAGGAGCGCGCCGCCGCCAGGGCGGGCGTCACTCCGGCCGACGAAGAGCCGAAGCTCCCCACCGAGCAGGAACTCCTCGTACAGATCCGGGACCTCCTGGAGAAGCAGAAGGCCTGATCCTCGCCCTGCACGTCGCTCGCGCTCCCTTCGCCGGCCGACGAGGCCCGTCTCCTCGCCCCCGGTCGTTGAGCGAGCGAGGAACGAGCGAGACGAAACGCCCGCACCCGGCGCATCGGATCAGCCCGACACGTTTCGTCTCGGTCGCTGGCGCTCCCTCGCTCAACGACCGGAATTCGAGCACACCCTGCACCCGGTCGTTGAGCGAGCGAGGAACGAGCGAGACGAAACGCCCGCACCCGGCGCATCGGATCAGCCCGACACGTTTCGTCTCGGTCGCTAGCGCTCCCTCGCTCAACGACCGGAGTTCGAGCACACCCTGCACCCGGTCGTTGAGCGAGCGAGGAACGAGCGAGACGAAACGCCCGCACCCGGCGCATCGGATCAGCCCGACACGTTTCGTCTCGGTCGCCGGCGCTCCCTCGCTCAACGACCGGAACACCGACCCCGCAGCCGGCGCACAGCCCCGGGTCAGTAGTGCGGGGGGACGTCGCGCCGCAGGCGCTCGTCGTTCGGCCCGGAGGACCCGGGAGCCGCGTCGGGCGCCGCGGCCGCGGCATCCGTCGTCTCGTCGCCGGGTACGGGCTCGGCACTCGTGCCGGGCGCGGGGGTCAGCTTCGCGCGGCGTGAGCCCTTGACCCGCTCGATGCGCTGACGGTCACTCGACGACATCGATGGGCTGGGTCTCGTTGTCGACCCGGGGCGCGTCGGGCGGCACGCCCAGCATCGCGGCGATGCGCTGGGCGACGTCGGCGGGGTCGCGGTACAGGTCGAACGAGTGCACGCGCACGTAGTGCCAGCCGAGGCGTCGCAGGATCTGCGGGCGCAGGCGGAGCGACTCGCGCAGTGATTCGCCGATGGTCTCGGGATCGCTCTCGACCACGACGGCCTTGCCGTCGTACTGCGCGACGAGCGGCAGCAGTCCGCGGTAGTGCACGTCGACCGAGAGCCCCGCGCGGCGAAGCTCACGGGCGAGCGCACGGGTCAGCGGATCCGCGAGGTCTTCGAGCCGCGCCTCGCGCGAGCGGGCGGCGATGCCACCGAGGATCGCCATGAGCGTCGCGGCGCCGTACTCGAGGCGCCCCTCGTCGAAGGCGGACGGACGGATCGACGACACGATCACCATCGAACGGCGGGCGCGGGTCATACCTACCGTGAGCAGCCGCTCGCCATCCGGCGACGAGAGGTCGCCGAAGTCGCTCAGCACGCGGCCATGCTTGGTGAGACCGAAGCCGAGCGAGAAGACCACGCGGTCGCGGCTCTCGGCGACCGACTCCTCGAGGGTCAGCACGGCGAAGGGCTCGGCCGTGTCGCGTGAGACGAAGTCGGCCACGTCGGAGCGCCCGGCGAAGGCGGCCTCGACGGCGCCGCGGATGCGCTCGGCGTGCCGCGCGCTCGCGGTGACGACCATGAGCGACTCGTTCCCCCGGTTGACCGCGTGCTCCACCACGAGCGTCACGACGCGCGCCACCTCGGAGTCGGGACTCTCGACGGCGCCGGTGATGGGGTCGGGTGCGCCGTGGCCGCCCTCGACGTAGTCGACGGCGAGGCTGCCTCGACCGAGGTACGAGCCTGCCCACGGCAGCGACACGAGCTCGCCGCCGTAGAACGCGTCGTTGACGAGCGCGGCCAGGTCCTCGCCACCCGCGCGGTAGCTGCGGGTGAGTGTCTCGACCGGCAGCAGCTCGGCGAGGCGCTCGAACACGCTCGTCCCATCGAACGGCACCTCGTCGTCCGCACCCTCGGCAGGTGCGCCGTTCCCGTTGCTCGTCCCGTTGCTCGACCCGTTGCTCGTCGCGTTGCTCGGAGGCGGCGTGGCGGCGTCCGCCACCGCGGAGCCGGCGGCGACGCGGAACGGCGTCGGCTTCTGCGTGACCGGGTCGCCGAACGCCACGACCTGGCCGCCTCGACGGAGCGCGGGTGCGGCCTCGGCGAGGCAGAGGGCTCCGGCATCCGCCAGAATCACGACGTCGAACGCGACAGCGTCGGGGATGCGCGGCACCTCGTACGGCGACGCCAGCCACACCGGCGCCAGCGTGCGCGAGAGCGTCGGCGCGACGCTCGCGAGCTCGGCGGCGGTGATCGCCCCGCGCTTGAGCGCCTGCTTGAGCCCGGCGGCCTCGTCCGCGTGGTCGACGATCCCGATGCGCCACTGGGTGGCGAGATGGGCGGCGAGAAGGGGACCGGATGCCGCGGCATGGGCTTCGTCGACGAGCCGGAAGTCCCGCTCCAGCCGGTCGACGACGGCGGTGTTGGCACCGAGCACCGCGCGGTCGGTGCGCAGCAGCAGCTCGAGCGCGGACTGCCACCACGCGTACTCGAGCTCGCCCGCCACCTCGTCCTCGGGCACGTGACGCACCGACAGCTCGAGCAGCAGGGGCTCGAGCCCCATTGCAGCGAGCTCGCTGCGCAGCGTCGCGCGCTCCTTGAGGTTGTCGAACACGTCGGAGTCGGCGGCGAGGCCGGCGAGCGTGCGCACCAGGTGCTTCACGGGCAGCGTCGCGAGCCGGTCGGGGTCGGTGCGGCCGAGGGCCGCGTCGAGCTCGCCGAGCTCGGCATCCACCCGCTGCCACGCCACCTGCACATCGGCGAGGCCCAGCGGCACCTCGGGGGTGACGCCGGTCTCGACGTACCGCTGCCACTCGGTGCGCTGCTGCTGGATGCGGACGAGTGCCTCGTACATGTCCGGCACGTGCACGCCGGGGCGCAGGTATTCGCGCGAGAGCCGCCGCAGGCGACGGCGGTTGGCGCCGGTCATGTCCGGCGCCTCGCGCCGCGGCGCGTGCGCCTGGATCAGCTCGCCGAGCGGGCGCTCGAAGAC
>NZ_MWLP01000103.1:0-6035 GCF_010634885.1 Microbacterium sp. B35-04
AGCGAGACGAAACGCGGCAGGCAGGAACCCGGTGACACTGAGTACTATGGATCGTGGGATTCAGTTCCATTCGAACCGGATGCCGCAGCACCCGTCACACGGCGTCAGGAGCCCGACCATGACCGACTTCCAGCCCCGCCCGGGTCAGAGCGTCGAAGGCTACGACGTCACCGCCCGCCGCGGCACCGACTACTACGCCGTGTTCGCCGACATCCCGGCCGCCGACCGCGAGGCGCGGGAACGCGCGGAGTCCTACATCGACGAGGTCGGCACGCGCATGCTCGATGCTTGGGATACCGCCGAGTACCCGCTCGAACTCGCCATGCGCATGGGTGAGCTCGACCTCTTCAACGACGGCATCGTGCACCCGGCGCTCACCCGGCTCTCGCCGCTCGCGGCGGGTCTCGTGAACATGGAGATCTCGCGGGGCGACGGCTCGCTCGGCACGGTCCTCGCGGTCCAGGGAGGGCTCGCCCTGCGCACGCTCGCCCTCTTCGGCAGCGACGAGCAGCAGGCGCGCTGGCTCGTGCCGGTCGCGCGCGGCGAGGTTCCGGCATCCTTCGCCCTCACCGAGCCCGACCACGGATCCGACTCGGTGTCCCTCGAGACCGTCGCCCGCAAGGACGGCGACTCGTGGGTGATCGACGGTGCGAAGAAGTGGATCGGCAACGGCGCGTCGGGCGGCATCACGTTCGTGTGGGCGCGCGTGGAGGCCGACGACGAGTTCCACGGTGCTGTCCGCTGCTTCCTCGTCGAGCAGGACACGCCGGGGTACACCGGCACCGTGATCCAGGGCAAGGCGTCGCTGCGCGGCATCCACCAGGCGCACATCGTCCTCGACGGCGTGCGGGTGCCCCTCGACGCCGTGCTCCCCGGCACGAAGAGCTTCAAGGATGCCTCGACCGTGCTCTACTCGACGCGGTCGGGCGTCGCGTGGTCGGCGCTCGGCCACGCCACCGCCTGCTACGAGGCGGCGCTCGCCTACTCGCAGCAGCGGATCCAGTTCGGAAGGCCCCTCGCCAAGTTCCAGATGGTGCAGGAGCGCCTTGCGAACATGCTCGAAGAGCTCACCGCGATGCAGCTGTACTGCCGCTGGATGGCCGATCTCGAGCAGCGGGGCGAACTGCGTCCGACGCAGGCTTCGCTGGCGAAGTACCACAACACCCGCGCCGCCCGACGGATCGCCTCGACCGCGCGCGACATGCTCGGCGGCAACGGCATCCTGCTCGAGAACGGCGTCATGCAGCACATGGCCGACATCGAGGCGATCCACACCTACGAGGGCACGGAGAGCGTGCAGGCGCTGCTCATCGGCCGCGACATCACCGGCATGAGCGCGTTCGCCTAGCCCTGATCGGGACTCGCGCGCAACCCGCAGAGCGGGAAGGCCTCTGGCGCTTACCCTCGCGGCATGGGACTGTTCCGAAACGACCCCCAGCGCATCGTCGTCGACGCGCACGACGTCGAGCCCCGGGCGACCCGCGCGCCGTGGAGCCTGTGGGCCGACGGCTTCGGCAAGCTCGGCATCCGTGCGATCCAGATCATCGTGGTCGTCGTGGTGGTCACCGGCATCGTGTTCGCGATCCAGTCGCTCACCCTCGTCACGATCCCGCTCGTGATCGCGCTGATCCTCGCGTGCGCGTTCAACCCGGTAATGAGCTGGATGCGGCGGCGCGGCATCCCATCGATCCTCGCGACGCTGATCACGCTGCTCGCCATCGTGGTGATCCTGGGCCTCCTGAGCTGGCTCATCGTCTGGGCGGTGCGCGACCAGTGGGACGACCTGTACGCGCAAGCCGAAGACGGCTTCCAGCGTCTACTCGCCTGGATGCAGACGCTGCCGTTCGACTTCGTGCAGCCTGATCAGCTCGATGAGTGGGTGAAGACGCTCACCGACTTCGTCACGAGCGCGCAGTTCGGCTCCGGCGCGCTCGCCGGCGTCGGGGCGGTCGCGAACTTCGTGACCGGGCTCGTGCTCATGGTGACGATCCTGTTCTTCTTCCTCAAGGACGGTCCCCAGATGTGGGAGTTCATGCTGCGGCCGTTCCGCGGGGCGAACTACCTGCGCGCGCGCCGCATCGGCGACAAGACCACGACGGTGCTGGGCTCGTACGTGCGCGGCACGGCGACCGTCGCCGCCGTCGATGCCATCGGCATCCTGATCGGTCTGCTCATCCTTCAGGTTCCGCTGGCGATCCCGCTCTCGGTGCTCGTCTTCCTGCTCGCCTTCATCCCGATCGTGGGCGCGACAGTGGCCGGCATCGTGGCCGCGCTCGTCGCACTCGTTGCGAACGGGCCGATCAACGCCCTCCTGGTCGTCGGGGTGGTCGTGCTCGTCAACCAGCTCGAGGGCAACTTCCTGCAGCCCGTGCTCATGGGCCGGTCGATGAAGCTGCACGCGTTCGTCATCCTGGTCGCCCTGACGGTAGGCACGGTCCTCGGCGGCATCGTCGGCGCCGTGCTGGCGGTGCCCATCACCGCCGCGGCCTGGGGCGCGGTGCAGGTGTGGGACGGCACCGACCTGCCGGCGCGGTGGGCGCGGCCGAAACGGCCCGTCGCGGGCTGAGCCCACGCTCGCCCTACCTTCGCACCGGATCGCAGCCCGACGTAGGCACGGTCTTAGACCGGTCTTAGGCCGCCGCGGCCTCGGCCTAAGACCTGGAGCCCGCCAAGACAAGGCGATCGCCCGATGGGGTGGACCCGCCTTAGAGAGAAGAGTCGTACCTGTCAGCACGACCGGGACCCGCATCGGGCTCCGCCGCAGACAGGAGAGACTCGTGAACGACATCACCTACACCGGCTACATCCTCGAACAGCACCGCGCGGCGGACCTCGCTCGCGAGAACGAGCTGATCGTCGCACGGCGAGAGCGGGGCACATCTTCCGCGCGCCCGCACCGCCGTCCGCTCGCCGCCTGGCTCCGCGCCGCGTCGCACCGCGCAGCACCGCAAAGCAATGGCGTCGCCTCGGGCCGAAGCGCCGCGTCCGTCGCCACGCGATGACCGGTCGCCACGCGATGACGCTCCGCGCGTCGGTGGGGAGTGCCACCATATGAACATGCCCGCACTCCCCTCGAGCCCGCGCATGGTCGGCCGGCACAACGAGCTCGCCGCCCTGCTCGAGGCGTTCGACGAGGCCGCCGGGGGTCGCCCCCGAACGGTCGTTGTGCGCGGCGAGGCGGGTGTCGGCAAGACACGGCTCGTGCAGGAGTTCCTGGCACTCGTCACGACCGACCACTTCGGGGCGGGGCATCCGTCCGCCGACGTGGAGGACGATGCGTCGAGTTCCGTCGTGGCGTTCGGGCAGTGCGTCGACCTCGGCCCGATCGGCGCGCCGTTCGGGCCGATCCGGCGCGTCCTGCGCGACCTGCACGAGGCCGTCGGCACCGAAACGCTGCGCCAGGCCGCCGGCTCGGCCGCAGCGATCGCGAGCCTCGCGGCGCTGGTTCCCGGCATCGCCGACGCGGCCACCGAGCACGACGAACCCGCCGGCGAGTTCGCCGAGGCGATCGAAGTGCTGCTCGAGGGACTGTCGCGGCGCCGCCACGTCGTCGTCGTGCTCGAAGACCTGCAGTGGGCGGATGCCGCCACCATGGCTCTGCTGAAGACACTGGCCAGCACGCTCCGCGGCCGGCGGCTCACGATCGTCGCCACCTACCGCTCCGACGACATCGACCGCTTCCACCCGCTGCGGCCCGTGCTCGCCGAGCTCGACCGCACTCGGTCCGTCGTGCGCGTGGAGGTCGTGCCGCTCACACTCGACGAGGTCGCCGAGCAGGTCGAACAGCTGGCGAGCGGCCTGGACCCGCGCGTCGTCGAAGCGCTCGCGGAGCGCAGCGGCGGCATCCCGTTCCTGGTGGAAGAGCTGGTCGATCTCGGCGACCGCGCCCTGCCCGACACGTTGCGGGAGCTCGTGCTCGCCCGCTACATGCGGCTCGGCGCAGAGGCCCAGCAGGTCGTGCGCACGATGGCCGCGGGCGGAGTGCACGTCGAAGACGACGTGCTCTCGGCCGTGGCGACGCTCGACGAACAGGTGCTCGACGCCGCGGTGCGAGAGGCGATCGACACGCGCGTGATCACCGCCGACGGCGCCGGCTACGCGTTCCGCCACGCGCTCACGCGGGAGGCCGTCGAGGCCGAGATGCTGCCGAGCGAGCGGGTGAGGGTGCATCGCCGCTACGCCGAGCACCTGGGCGACCACCGCGGCGACTCGCCCGACGATGCCTCCGCCGTCGCCGAGCACTGGCTCGTCGCCCGAGACCTGCCGGCGGCGTTCGATGCGACGGTCGCCGCGCTCCACCAGTCCCGCACGCGGTTCTCGCCCGCCACCTCCGCGAAGCTGGCGGAGCGTCTCGCCGAGCTCTGGGAACAGGTTCCCGACGCCGAGGCCCGCGCGGGCACGAGCCTGCCGGCACTGCACCTCGATGCGGCGCAGGACTGGCACGACCTCGGCGATCCCGAGCGCTCCCTGCGGTCCGCCAACGAGGGCCTCGCGGTCTGCCCCGACGATCCGCTCATGCGCGCGGCGCTGATGCGGCAGCGGTACGTCCAGACCTTCAACCTCGAGCACACCGGCCACCCCTCCGACCTCGACGAGGCCGTCGCACTGCTGGAGGGCGTCGACGACCGCCGCGCCCGGGTGCTGCTGTCGCGCGTGCTCACCAACATGGCGATCGACGAGCACGGCACGGATGCCGCGGAGCACGCAGCCCGCGCCATCGCCCTCGCCGAAGAGGTGGGCGACGACGCCGCGTTGGCGGTCGCACTGACCGTGGAAGCGTGGCGGCTCGCCCGCGACGAGGACGAGGATTCGGCAGCCCTGGCGCCCTTGCAGCGCGCCGTCGCTCTGCGGCTCGACCCGTCGATGCGCGCCTACGTGGGCAATGCGCTCACCCACATGCTGGTGTCGGCCGGGCGCCTCGACGAGGCCGTCGTCGTCGGCACGCAGCACTACGAAGACGTCGTCCGCGCGGGCATCGAACGGGGCTCGGGAGCGGCGATCGCCCAATCGGTCGCGTTCGCCCTGTTCGCCACCGGACAACCCGAGACCGCGCTCCATTACGCGCGACGCGCGCGACGGCTGATGAGCCGCGCCGATGCGGCCTCCACGCTGCGCCTGCTCTCGTCGCACTTGGCGTGGGACGACCGCCCGAGCGAACGCGATGACCTGCTCGCGACCGAGCGCGGCCGCATCGAGGAGGCGCAGCGCCTGTATCCCGACAAGGCCGCCTGGTGGGTGGTCGAGCGGGCGGATGCCGCCCTGACCCTTCACGCCCGGGAGGACACGGATGCCGTCACCGCCGTGCTGGCCGCCGCCGAGCATCCGGAGGGCAGCCGCACGGTGGCCCGCTATGCCGTGCTCACGGCGGCGCTGCTGACGCACTCCCCCGGGCGCTCAGGCGACCCCGAAGTGCGGGCGCGCATCGAACGAGCCCTCGACGGCTGGCCCGACAACGAGCTCGCGGGTCGCGTGTCGAGATTCGTCCGCGCCGTGCTCGCGGACGGCGACGGCGCCCCGGCCGACGACCGCGTGACGGCGTGGCGAGCCATCGTGGACGAGCTGACCCCCGGCGGCATGCCGACGTGGCACCTGCAGACGGCGCGCTGCCGCCTGGCCTGGGCGTTGATCGACGCCGGCGAGCGCGACGACGCCGCAGACCTGCTGGCCGCGATCACGGCCGAGGCGCCGGCGCTCGGTGTCGCGCGCGCCGCGCGCTGGGCCGCGGAGCTCGCGGCGCAGGCCCGTCTCGTTCCCACAGGCACCGCCGCCGAGTCCGAGACGGAGGCCGGGATCGTCGCCTCGCTGACGCCGCGGGAGCTTCAGGTGCTCGAGCTCGTCGCCGAGGGGCTCACCAATCCGCAGATCGGGCAGCGGCTGTTCATCAGCCCGAAGACCGCGTCAGTGCACGTGTCGGCGATCCTCGCGAAGATCGGTGCCGCCAACCGCGCAGAGGCCGCCGCGCAGTACGTCGCGACGGCCGCGGCCGCCTCGTCGGCCTGACCGCGCCCTCACGGAGCCCGTGGCCCCACGCCCGC
>NZ_MWLP01000104.1:0-6754 GCF_010634885.1 Microbacterium sp. B35-04
ACCGGATCTCCGCCGCGTCCGCCGCCGCCCGCTCCCGCCGACCCGCCTCGAACCCAGCAACCAGCCGCATCACGCTCGCCAGCTCGGCAGGCAACGCGTCGTCACCGGGGACACCGGGGGAATCGAACGCAGGGGTGGCAGACATCACGACTCGCAGACGAGAGCGGAACAGAAAACGGGAGATCCCGGCGCCCCAGCGCCGCGCACCCTGCCACCATCCCCGCGGCTCCGGCCGCACCCACTCCACCGCCCCGATCGCTCGGAGCCCACCCACGTCATCGAATCTCTGATCTACAGAGTACCGCCAAAAGAGCTGCTATACAAGAGCAAATATACGAAGACGGCGCACGCCCATCACCTCAGCTCCCGAGATGGCGGTGGCCCGGCGCGCTCGGGATCACACGAAGCGCACCCAGTTCGCCCCGCAACCGGTCTCGGCGCGACGGAGCAGATCGAGGCGGTCATCGTCGACGGAGTAGAGGGAGATCGTCGTCGAGCCCTCTCCCGCCGCAATCAGGTGTGCGCCGTCCGGGCTGAGCGCGAAGCCCCGCGGCTGCGGCTCGGTCTCAACGAACCGCTCGGGAGCCGACACGGAGCCATCCTCCGCGACCGATACCGCGCCGAGCGTGCTCTCCGTCCGCTCCGAGCACCACAGGCGGCGGCCGCCGCTGCCGAAGTGCAGGTCGGCGCCCCAGATGAGGTGCTCTGCGCGCGGATCGGCCCCGAAGCGGCTGTGGCGAAGGCCCTTCGACGGGTCGAACGCCTCTGCGGCGTCCCGGAGCTCGAGCGTTCCTGCCTCGGCGTCGCGTGCGAAGTGGAGCACCTGCCCCGAGAACTCGGTCAGCACGTAGACAGCGTCCTGCGCCTCGTTCAGCACGAGATGCCGGGGACCGCTGCCGTCGGGCGCGGCGACCGTCGCCGGCGCCAGCGCGACGAGCCGCAGGTCGTCGGTGAGCGCATACTGCGCGACCAGATCGGCGCCGAGCGACACGAAGTATGCGAATCGGCCGTCCGCGCTCGGCAGCACCGAGTGCAGGTTGGGGAACTCGACACGGGACACGGGGTCGCCGACGACACCATCGGCGACCGCGCAGCTGATCCCGTAGCCGCCGCCGTAAGAGGCGCCCAGGAGACCCGCGCCGTCCCGGCACAGCGCGAGATAGTTCATGCCGCCGTCCGGAAGATCGAGCCGCGACACGGGGTCCAGCCGTCCGGTCTCGCGGTCCAGGCGCAGCGTCACGATGCCCGCCGGCTCGGCATCCGACCCGCCCTTCACCGCCGCGTACACGAGGTCACGAGCCGAGTCCACAGCGAAGGACGAGCAGCCGGCAAGGCCCTCGCTCACCGCGAGCCGCTCGATCGAATCGCCCGAGAGCCGGAAGGTGCTGATGCTGCCGTCGCCCGCGTTGGCCACGAGCACGAGTGAGGAGTCGGTCATGCACCGATCGTAGGCGCGACGTCCCACGCTTGCCGGAGTCCCCGCCCCCCGAATCGCTAGTCGACGAGCTCGGAGGGGTGGGTCAGGCGCCACCACTCGGTCGGGGGGATGATGCTTCCGGCGATCTCGAGCGGGACGGTCGTCGTGTTCGGACCCGCGGTGTACGTGATGCTTCCGACGACTTCGCCGTCCTCGTAGGTCTTCGGCGTCGTCGTCTGCATCGTCGCCGTGATCGGGGTGTCGGACCAGGTGAAGATCGACGCGTCGCCGGCGACGATCATCCGGGCGGTCGAGCCCCATGGCGTCGAGTAGGACCCGACTTCGAGGCCCTGCGACACGAGGGGCACCTGCTGGAAGCCCGCCCGGATGCTGTCGAGCGTGCGGATGACGTCGCTGTTGAGCGACTCGCGGGTCGCTCCGCCCATCGCGACGCCGACGACGGCCAGCGGCTCGGCCGCGCCCACATCCAGCGTCGCTGAGTACAGCAGGTTGTAGCTGTCCTCGCCCAGGTTGCCGGTCTTCAGTCCGGTGATCCCATTGACCCCGAGCAGCGTGTTCGTGTTGGACATCCCTCCGGGACCGGGCAACGACAGCGAGGGGGTCGCTGCGATGCTCGCGATCGTCGGATGGGCGAGGGCGAGCTTGCCGATCGTGAGGAGGTCGGCGGGCGTGCTGGTGTTGCGGGAGCTGATGCCCGTCGGCTCGACGACGGTGGTACCGGTGAGGCCGTGGGCGGCGAGCCACCTCCGGGCCGCGTCGAGGAAGGCGCCCTGGGAGCCGAACGCCCAGGTCGACACGGCCTCGGCGTAGTTGCTGGCCGACGGGATCAGCATGGTGGCCAGCGCGTCGCGCAGCGACATCGTGCTGCCCGTCGGCATGCGGGCGATCGTGGCGCCCATCACGTAGTACTTGTCGTAGAGATCGTGATCGGCCTTGTCGAAGGTGATCGTCGGCCCCGGGTCGCTCGCGTCGGCGAGCGGCTTCGCATCCAGGATGACCATCGCGGTGATCAGCTTCGTGATGCTGGCCATGGAGCGGGCTTCAGCGGTTCCCGAGGTCGCCCAGATCCCGCTCGCGGTCGGACCGAGGTAGGCGTCGCCGCCTGAGACGCTGATGGCCGCGGCGCCCTGGGACGGAAGGGCGAGAGCGGCGGCAGCAGGCGCCGCCACCACGGGGGTGCTCGCCACCACGGCCTCGGGCGCGGCCAGCGGAGCGTTCAGCGCCCAGCCGACGTACGCTCCCGACCCGCCGAACAGGAGGGCGAACACGACGGCCGTGATGATCCAGCCACGGCGGCGACGGGCCCGTCGCACCCTCGGATCGATCCCGTAGCCGCGCCCGGGGAACTCCTCCTCGCGCCGCATGAGGTCGGCGAACTCCGACAGCTCGTCGGGCGTCTGCTCGTCTGTCGTCATCGGGCGAACGCAGGGACGAGGCCGGTGCGGAAGGCCGACGAGCTCATAGGATGCGAGTCGCCGAGACCAACCATGAGGCCACACTCTCATGAGTGTTGCGAGGACGCATCGTCGGATGCCGAGCTGTGGATAACGTGAGCCTGCCGTCGCCCGGCCGGAGAAGCACAGGAGACGGCTCTCGCGCAAGCCCGTGGATCGCCGCGCCGCGGCGTGCCTAGCATCGCCCCATGAGCGCCCCTGACGCCGGCGGCCGGGATGCTGGTGTGCCCAGTGCCGAGGCTCCGCAGCCGCCGAGCACCCCGTTGTGGGCCGTTGACGCACAGACGTATAGTCACTGGCGTCTGGTAACGATGCCACATCTCGACGTGGAGACGACATGACGGACACGATTCGTCCGCGGACCTCGCCGAGCGAGGACTCGCGATGAGCATCACGACGCCGCAGAACGACGCCGTCGTCGAGGCGCTGCACGAGGCGTCCGAGGGGCGGGAGAGTCGTGGTCGCGCGCGCCTTCGCCGTAGCGAGCGGCCACGCAAGGTCAAGGTGCACTACGACAAGCGCGAGGCGCTGGCCGGTTACATGTTCATCCTGCCGTGGGTCATCGGCTTCCTCGTCTTCACGGCGGGAGCGATGGTGTACAGCCTGTACATCTCGTTCAGCAACTACAACCTCGCGACGAACACGGCGAGCCCGGTGGGATTCGACAACTACGCCAGGCTCTTCGAAGACCCCCGCGTCGGCGTCTCGCTGGCGAACACGCTCTTCTACGTCGTGATGGCGGTGCCGCTCGAGATCATCTTCGCCCTGATCCTCGCGATGCTGCTCGACCGCGCGGCGCGGGCGGCGGCGGGCTTCTGGCGCACGCTCTACTACCTGCCGAAGATGACGCCCGCCGTGGCGACGGCCGCGGTCTTCTTCCTCATGCTCAACGGCAACACCGGTGCCATCAACCAGTTCCTGCGGTTCTTCGGCATCGAGGGCCCGCAGTGGCTCGTCGATCCGGCGTGGGTGAAGCCGAGCATCGTGATCATGACACTGTGGACGGTCGCCGGCACCATGGTGATCTTCCTCGCGGCGCTGAAGAACGTGCCGCAGGAGCTCTACGAAGTCGCGGCGCTCGACGGCGCCGGGCCGATCCGGAAGTTCTTCTCGATCACCCTGCCGATGATCTCGGGCGCGATGTTCTTCAACGTCATCGTGCTCTCGATCGCCGCGTTCCAGGTGTTCGACCAGGCCTTCCTGCTGTTCTGGCGAGATCAGAGCAACTCCTCACCCGAGGCATCCCTGTTCTATGCGATCTATCTGTTCCAGCAGGCGTTCCGTCAGTTCAACTTCGGCTTCGCCGCCGCCATGGCCTGGCTGCTCTTCGTGATCATCATGATCATCACGGTCATCCAGGTGAAGTTCGGCAACAGATTCGTCTACTACGAGGGGGACCGCTGATGTCGGCATCGCTGCAGACTCCGGGCGTCGCCCAGCCGGTTCCCGAAGCGGCGGCCGCCGCGGTCGCGGCACCCCAGCGCTCGCGCTGGCGGCGCCGCTTCGCCCGCCCGAAGTCGCTCGTGGGTCGCATCTTCCTGGCGATCGCCCTGATCGGCTTCGGGATACTGTTCCTCTACCCCTTCGTCTGGCTGCTGTCGGCGAGTCTGAAGCCGCGCGGCGAGGTGTTCGACAACGCGCTCATCCCCAACACGTGGATGCCCGAGAACTACGTCGAAGTGTGGAACCAGCTTCCCCTCCTCAGCTGGATGTGGAACAGCGTCGCCATCGCGGTGCTGGCGGCCGGAACAGTGGCGATCTCGAGCTCGATCGTCGCGTTCGGGTTCGCCTACTTCAAGTTCCCGGGTCGCACCCTGCTCTTCGGTTTCGTGCTCGCCACGATGATGCTTCCGGGCGCCGTCACGATGATCCCGATCTACCTGATCTGGAAGGAGACGGGACTCCTCGGCACGTGGGTGCCGCTATGGGGGATGAACCTGTTCGGCTCGGCGTTCTACATCTTCTTGCAGCGTCAGTTCTACCTGGGTCTGCCCAAGGAGCTGTTCGAAGCGGCGCGGCTCGACGGCGCGAGTTACTGGGGGCTGTTCTGGCGCATCGCGATGCCGCTGTCGATCCCGTCGTTCATCATCGTGTTCCTCTTCGAGTTCCAGGCCAGCTGGAACAACCTGCAGGCTGCCCTGATCTACCTCAACGCCGGCTCGGTCGACGAGTTCACCGCGCCGCTGGGGATCGCCTACGCCATGACGAAATACAGCCCGACCGCGGGAGGTCAGGGCGACTACCAGTACGTCATGGTGGCGTCGTTCCTGGTCACGCTGCCGATGCTGATCATCTTCGCGTTCGGGCAGCGGTACTTCATCGAGGGGGTGGCGACGCAGGGCAGGAAGGGATGAGACGGATGCCGCTTCGCGGCTGATCTCGATTCCACAACGTACACACAACACCGGATCGAAAGGGAAACCGATGCGCAAGCGCTTGATCGGAATCGCCGCTCTCGCGGCATCCGCTGTCCTCCTCGCCGGCTGCGGAGGCGGCGGGAACGGCGGCGGCGGCACGGGCGGTGACGTGGACTTCGAGGCGGAACCGACCGGGGCCCTGTCGGCGTGGGGCTTCGAGAACGCCGACGACGTCGGCCAGTCACGCCTCGACTACGCCGAGGAGCAGCTGAGCGACGTCGAGGTCGAACTCGATGCGACCGCCTTCGACGCGCAGAAGTTCACCACGCGCATCGCGAGCGGCGACGTGCCCGACGTCGTGCAGATGGATCGGCGCTACGTCACGCAGTACGCGGCGCAGGACCTCATCATCCCGCTGGACGCGTGCTTCGAAGCGCAGGGCGTCACGCCCGACGACTACTGGTACCCGTTCGTCGTCGACGATGTGCGCTACGACGACGGGGTCTGGGCGGTGCCGCAGTTCTACCAGCCGCCGGCGATCATCCTGAACAAGCGCGTGATGGACGAGGCGGGCGTCATCACCGAAGAGATCGACACCTCCAATCCGGAAGCGCTCCTCGGCGCGATCGACAAGATGTACCAGGAGTCGGGCGGCGTTCCGTCGCGTCTGGGGTTCGATCCGGTGTCGACCGGTCAGGGCGCGCTGTGGATCCTCGGCATGGGCGGCCAACTCATCGACGACGAGGGCGCCCCCACGCTCGACGACCCGAGCAACATCGCCGGCATCGACATGCTCAAGCAGATCAACGACGCACAGGGCGGCTACGCCTCGGTGAAGAGCTTCACCGACTCGTTCGACACCTTCGGCGAGAACAACCAGTTCGTCGCCGACCAGGTCGGGGCGCAGGTCAACGCCCAGTGGTACCCGAACGTGCTGTCGCCGTACGTCGAGCAGATCCAGATCGAGGCGGTGCCGTTCAAGGACAGCGAGGGCAACCCCTTCTCCGTCGCCGGCGGCACGGCCTTCGTCATCCCGGTCGGTGCCGAGAACCCCACCGCAGCCTGCGCGTGGATGATCGAGCTGACCAGCGAGGATGCTTGGAACGCGGCCGGTGAGGCGCGCGCCGCGACGCGCGAGGAGGACGGTGGCATCAACACCGGCCTGTTCACCGGCTCGCCGGGCCCGGACCAGTCGATCCGCGAGCAGCACGTCGTCGAGACCGGCAACGCCGGGTTCGACCAGACCATCACGACGTACTACGACGTGCTGGACTACGGTCAGTCGTTCGGCTCCTCGCCCGCAGGGCAGGACATCCAGAACGAGCTGAACAACGCCATCACCGCGGCGCTCCTGGGCGACAAGACGCCCGAGGAGGCGCTGGCCGACGCACAGGAGGCGGCCATGCGGGCGTACGACAACGCGACGGCCGGCTGACCGGCAGCGCGCAGTTCCTGGGGGGGGCGGGGCGGGGCGGCCCCCCTTTTCCCCCCCTCCCCCCCTGCCC
>NZ_MWLP01000105.1:0-10330 GCF_010634885.1 Microbacterium sp. B35-04
ACATTCAGCGCAAGTGAACCGATTCAGCGGGCGCGGTGGCAGGGCGAACGCCGATCGGCAGGGGGTCCGGGACGCGTTGCGTGCGAGCGTCAGGCCGCGGGCCCCCGAGGATCGTCACGGGCCGGATGCCCCGTCCTTGCGCGCGGCCGGCACGGGGATCTTCGACGGCAGCCCGGTCGACAGTAGGAGCCCGAGCAGCGTCAGCGCGAAGACGAAGAACAGCGACTGGCGGAGCGACTCGACCTGCGTGTCGGCGTAGAGCCGGGCGACCTCCGACGCGGCGTCGGGGTCGGCACCGGCATCCGTCAAGAGATCCTCGGCCTGCTGCTCGGAGATGATGGGGGCGCCCTTCGACGCGCTCGCCACGACCTGTTCCCGCACGTCGTCGGGAAGCGTCGTGCTCTGCTGCACCGCGGCGGTGAAGCCCGAGGTCAGCAGCAGGATGAAGACGGATCCGACGATCGCCGTGCCGAACGACGAGCCGAGGTTCTGGAACGTGCCCTGCAGGCCGCCGACCTCGGACGTGTCGGACTGCTCCACCGCCGACATGTTGACGTTGCCGAGCTGCGAGGCGAGCAGCCCGAAGCCGGCGCCCACCACGAACATGCCGGTCGCGAAGAGCCAGTCGGCGAGCTCGGGCCGCACGGCGACGAACACCAGGAGAAGGCCGACGCCGAGCGTGAGCTGGCCGATGCGGCCGAGGTTGCGGGCCGAACGCACGGCCGCCAGCCGCGAGCCGACCACGGAGAAGAGGATGAGCCCGATCGACAGCGGCAGGATCTTCAGGCCCGTCTGCAGGGCGTCGAAGCCGAGGATCGTCTGCAGGTACACCGGGATGACGAAGAAGAGAGCGGCGATCGCGAAGTACTGCGCCATGAACATCGTGAGGCCGCTGCGAAGAGCCGGGATGCGGAGCAGGCTGACCTTGAGCAGGGGCACCCGCCCGGTGCGCTCGAGCTGCTGCTGACGCTTCACGAACAGCCAGAGCACGACGACCGACAGCAGGATCATGTACGCGACCGGCGAGATGCCGAGTGGGGCGAACGGCTCGCCGTTGATCACTGGGGGGTTCAGGGGCTCGAACCAGCCCCACGTCTTGCTCTGCAGGATGCCGTACACGAGGAGCGCGAGACCCAGGGCCGACAGCACGACGCTCAGCAGGTCGATGCGCAGCGTGCGGTCGCCCGGCACGTCCTTGATGCGCCCCGACACGATCAGCACGAGCGTCATCACGATCGCCTCGGCGACGAAGACGTAGCGCCACGACGAGTACGTGGTCACGAGTCCGCCGATGAGGGGTCCTGCCGCCGCGGCGCCGCCGGTGACGGCGCCGAGCACCGCGAACGCGACGACCCGCGCGCGGCCCTCGTAGTTGATCGCGGCGAGGGCGGCGATCGCTGGGATCACGAGCACTGCGCCGAGACCCTCGACGAGCGACCACCCGATCATCAGGACGGTGAGGTTGGGGCTCAGCGCGGTCGTCAACGAGCCGATGCCGTAGATGACGGAGCCGATCCGGAACGCGAGGCTGCGCCCCCAGCGGTCGCCGAGCTTGCCGCCGGTGAGCATGAACGCCGCCATCGTGAGCGCGTAGAAGGTGATGGCCGCCTGCATGCCCGAGATGTCGGTGCCGAGGTCGGCGGCGACGGTCGAGATCGAGACGTTCATCACCGTGCTGTCGAGCACCATGATGAACTGCGAGACGCTCAACAGGATGAGTGCGAACCAGTTCCCCATGCGCGAACAGTATCGCTCGCAGCAACTGCCGCGAGACCGTCGGCGCGCCGACGCGCGGACGTAGACTCGGCGGCATGGTGCGGGAGCTCTGGAAAGCGGCGACCCGCGCGGACCTGCAGCGCCTTCCCGCCGACGTCGCGCCGCGCCTCCTCGGTGCCCGGCTCACGACCGTGGTCGAGGGTGAGACCGTGGTGTTGCGGCTCACCGAGGTCGAGGCGTACCACGGCCGCGGCACCGGCACGGTGCCCGATCCCGGCTCGCACGCGCGCATGGGGCCGACGCCGCGCAACGCCACGATGTGGGGCGAACCGGGTCACCTGTACGTCTACCTCAGCCACGGCATCCACTCCTGCGTCAACGTCGTGTGCGGACCGGACGGCGTCGCCGGCGGTGTGCTGCTGCGGGCGGGTGAGGTGCTGGAGGGGGCGGATGCCGCGGCCCGCCGTCGGCCGGCGGCTCGCACGCCGCGCGACCTGGCGCGCGGACCCGGCCGGTTGGGCGATGCCGTGGGACTGCGGCATCCCGTGCACGATGGCATCGACGCCATCACGGGAACCGCCCTTCACGGCGCTGTCGCCCGACTGGAGCTGCTCGCCGAGCCGCTGGCCGAGGTGGCGTCGGGCCCGCGCGTGGGCGTGGCGGGGGTCGCGGGCACCGCGGTGTTCCCGTGGCGCTACTGGATCCCGGGTGACCCGACGGTGTCGCCCTTCCGGTGGGGGCGCGGCGCGCGCGAGGCCGGCCCGGGCGTGATCAGCCCGTCGTGATCAGCCCGTCGTGATCAACGCAGCGACGTGACGGCCGTGATGGCGGCGCGCAGCTGCTGCACCCGTCGCTCGTAGCGCGCCGCGATGAAGATCAGCACGGCGCCTCCGATGCCGAGCCACAGCCACCACGGCACGGCGACGTACGACGTCGAGATCAACGGCCAGAGCTGCGCGATCCCGTGCACGAGCACCACGGCCGAGCCGAGCACGAGAGGCGCCTGCAGCGCGAAGACCGCGCCGACCACCACCAGGCCCACGGCGACGACGCCGAGCGCCACGATGCGCCACAGCTCCGCCTCGCCGAAGAAGTCGTACAGCAGCGAGGGCAGCAGGAGCAGGGCGAGCCATGGGCCGAGTGCGGGCCAGGTGCGGGACTCCGGCCGGCGCCGCAGCGTGCGAGCACCGTAGGCGATTCCGCCGAGCGCCGCGGGCACCGTCACGAGCTCCACCGGGTCGACACCGAAGGCGAAGAACGCCAGGGTGCCGAAGACGGCGGCGGTCAGGGCCGCGACGACGGCGGGCGCCGCTCCGAGCCGGCCGCGCCACACGGCGCCGACGTACGCCGCCGCGGTCAGGATCGTCATGGTGGTCGCGGTCCGCAGTTCATCGAGGCCGGTGCCGGTGCCGGCGGCGAGGAGGGCGGTCTCGGCCGCTCCGACGAGCACCACCGCCAGGGCGAGCCCGATGCCGACGGTGAGGTCGACGCGTCGCAACTTCGTGGCGCGCATCGCCGCAGTGGCGACCGCCACCGCAATCGCGGCCGCCGCGACCACCCACAGATCGGCTTCGAATCCCGGGTCGCCCGCGACGGCGAGGAAGCGCACCCCGCATCCGATGGCCACGACGACGAGCCCGCCGACGGCGAGCACCGCGCCGAGGGCCGCCCACCGCCGGAGCCCCAGGGCGGCCGCGCCCGCGACGGCGGCCGCGCCGGCGATCGCGACGGTCACTGCGACGACCCCTGCGTCGTCTCCGGCGCGCAGCAGCGTCGTCGTGGCGAGCAGGGCGACCCCCGCGGCCGCCAGCCAGGCCGCCACCCGCGCCTCCGCGAAGGTGACCGCGGTGGCGGTGAGACTCATCGCCACCGCGACGGCGCCGACGGCCGCCGTGGCGGCTGCCGCGTCGCCGAATGCGAACCAGGGGTCGAAGAGCACGCGCACGCCCATCGCCAGCGCCGCCGCGGCGAGGATCAGCGCCGACGGCACCCGCACGCGCCACGCGTCCGGGATCGGCGTCAGCGAGATCGCGACCGCGGCGATCAGCCCGATGCCGATGAGCAGCCAGACCCGGGCGGGCTCCGCCGGAGCGAGGAGGCTCGGCACGGTGGCGAGCGCCAGCGCCGCCGACCACACGTACTGCTCGCCCGCCGGCCACGTCGTCCCGGCACGGCGGCGACGACGCACCGCCAGGACGGCTCCGAGCCCGCACGCGGCGGCGATCGGCAGAGTCGCGAACTCGACCTCCCGGGTCCCTCCGGCCAGCACCGACACGCCTGCGACGGCGATGGCGCCGGCCAGCGCCGTCCATCTGGTCGCCCGGGCGAACGGTGCCCGCCCGATGGCGGCCGAGGCGAGGTGCGCCGCGAGGAGCACGGCGAGGGCGCCGGCGACGACGGCGCCATGGCCGACGAAGCCCAGCACCACGAGGGCCCCCGCACCGAGCGCGGCCGGCGGCGCCGCGGAGGCGTAGCCGCGCGACGACAGCCGCTCCGGCCGTGCCCCGGCGAAGCCCACGCCCGAGGCGTACCCGACGGCGACGGGAAGCGCGAGCCAGGCCGTCTGCCACGGCCAGGCGTCCGTCGACCAATCGACCGCGCGATCGACGGCGGCGAGGGTGAGGGCGAGCAGGGCGACCGTCGACCCGACGACCGACGGGGGACGGATGCCGCGCACCGGAGGCAGCGCGAGCAGCACGCACACCAGGGCGGCGACGAGAGCGACGACGGTGCCGAAGAGCGGCTCTTCCGCCGCGGCCGCCACCCCGAAGACGCTCGCGGCCCCCCATGCCGTGAGGGCCGGCCAGACGAGGCCGACGGTCAGCGCGGCGCCGAGGGCGATGCTCGCCTCGGCGCGACGGCGGAGCCGAACGAGTACAGCGGCGAACCCCGCCAGCACGACCGTCACGGGAACGGCGTAGGCCTCGAGTGCGAAGTCGGCGTCCGGCGTGCCGGCACCGAGCAGCGCCCACCACGCCGCGCACGCGGCGACGGCCGCCGGCCAGGCGAGCAGGCGGCGCGGGGCCGTCATGACGGGCAGGCCGGCGCGCCGTGTGGCGAAGCGGTCGTCGGCCGCATCGACGGCGGGCGGCGCGGCCCAGCCGCGGGTGACGGATGCCGCGCCGCACGCGAGCGCGACCAGTGCGAGCAGTGCCCACACGAGGTCGGGGGCGATGCCCCAGACGATGCACAGCCCGGTCAGCAGCGCGCCGAGATCGGCGGCGGTGCGCGCGCGGAGCGGGGCGAGCGGCCGGGCGGCGGGCGTGCCCTGGACGGCGATGCCCAGGTCCGTGGTGCCCAGGGCCGTGGTGCCCAGGTCGGTGGTGCCCTGGTCGGTGGTGCCGGGCGGAGCCGTTGCCGGACGCGAGGCGTCGGGGGCGGCGGGCATGCCTTCTTTCGCGCGCGCCGAGGTGACCGCGATCGCGGCGGTCGCGAGGGTGACGAGGACCGGCCCTGCGGCGAGGACCAGCGTCGCCCACCCGTTGTCGCTCGCGCCGGCCATGTCGAGCGCCGAATGGCCGAGCGCCGCGATCGCCGGGGCGGCGAGCAGTGCGGCGGCGGGTACGGCGTGCCCGCGCAGCCGCGTGCGACCCATCGCGATCAGCGCGAGGAGCGCGAGGAGCGCGACCCCTCGCACCAGCCCGGCGAAGGGCTCGCCGATCACGGCGACGGTCGCCGCGGTGGCGGCATCCGTGGCCACGTCGTCGGCCGCCGCGACCAGCGTCCAGACCAGCGTCAGCGTCGTCAGCGCATAGCCCGAGACGGCGAGGCCGATGCGGCTGGCCGTGTCGATGCGCAGGAAGGCCGCGGCCACGAGCGTCGCCAGTGCGACCCACTGCAGCAGGGCGAGGCTGACGGCAGGCCCCGAGCCGGTGAGCCCGGTCGCGGCGCCGAGTGCGGCCGGGGCGATGATCGCCGCCACCACCGCGACCGCCACCGGCGCCAGCGCGAGCACGACGGCGAGCGGCCCGACGGCGCGCCGCACCGTGCGCAGCAGCACCGGGTAGACGGCCGCCGCCGCGACTCCGATGAGCCAGAGCCACGGGGTCGCGGTGCCGGCGGCGAAGGCGATGACCACGGCGATCGCGCCCGACATGCTCGCACCCTCGAGCGACGCGGCCCGAGGGAGTTGCCCGAGAGGTACCCGGGCGCCGGTCTGCGCGTCATCGGCCGAAGCGGCCGGCTCGGCACCGACGCCGGGCGCGGCACGGCGGATCTCCCGCGCGACGTGCGTCGACGCGCGGGCGGCGCCGACGAGAGCGGCCACCGCGATGAGGAGCGCGGTGCCGACGAGCACGGCGGGGATGGCGGTGCGTGCCGCGGCCGCCAGGAGCAGCAGGGTGACGACCACGGCGCGCAGATCGCTCAGCAGAGGCCGGCGCAGCGTGGGGGCAGCGGACAGCAGCCCGGCCATCGCGACGGCCGCCGCCACCCCGATCAGGGGCGCCTCGGGAGCCGAGGGCGGCAGGGTGAAGGCATCCGTGTGCCAGCTGCTCCACCCCGATGCGAGCGCCGACTCCGCCTGCAGCACCCAGAGGATGAGGGTGCCCGCGATCGACAGGCCCCCGATCCCCGCGGCGGTGAGAGTGGCGGGCACGAGCGCGCTCGAGGCGCGAAGCGTGCGTGCGAGATCCAGCCCGACGGCGACCGCGACCGCCAGCACCGGGCCGACGAACACCGTGAACACGGGCTCATCCAGGCGCAGCGCGAGAAACCAGCCCGCGAGGCCGACGACCGCGGCAGCGACGCTCGAGGCCACGCCGGCGATGACGCCGGCGCCGGGAAGGGGCTCGACGCCGGGGCGGGGCTGCGCGGCCCATGCGTGCGCCGCGCCCAGCACCGCCACGAGCGCGGCGCACCACACCACCACGGGTGCTGCGTCGCCCGTCGCGACCGCGGCGGTCACGGCGGCGCCGATCAGCGAGCCGACTCCCGCCAGCGCGAGGACGAGGCGCTCCGGCACACCCGCCGCTCCGCCCCTCGCCGCCGACCACGGCGCCGGCAGCGCGTGCGCGAGGCCTCCGGCGGCAGCGCCCAGGAAGCCCGCGGTCACGGCCTCGGCGGTCGGCAGATCGATCAGGCCTCCGACGAGGAAGGCGGCACCCGCCGGCAGTGCGAGCGAGGCGGCCAGGTCGGGACCCCGCAGCCCCGAGATCCGCGACCACAGTCGGCACAGCACGGCGACGACGAGCGCCGAGATCCCCGCGTACACCGCGGGGTCCGTGGAGCCCGCGCCGAACAGGTCGTTCGCCCGCACCGCCCACGCGTCCAGCGCGAGCAGCCCCACGCCGAGCACGCCGATCGCCTCGGCTGTCGCGTCGAGGTCGCGCCGTCGCAGCCACGACGCCAGCACCACGGTCGCCAGGGTGATGCCGCCGATGATGAGCGCCCGCGCCTCGATCCCCGCGACGAACCACGCCAGCAGCAGGAAGAACACCGCGGCGATGCCGACGAGCGAGACGCCGACGATCAGCAGCAGCACCGGCACCGTGAGGCGGCGGCGGGGTGCGGCGGACGTCACAGCGGAGGGTGTGACCGGGTCTGCTCCGCTCGGCACCGTCGCCGGCGTGGACTCCGGCGCGGCGGGTCCGTGCGCCGGGATGCGGGGGCGTGCGACCACGTCGGCGTCGCCGTCGGCGTCGGCCACCGTCGCCGCCGCGACGAACGTGGACGCAGTGACGGGCTGATCGACCGTCGCCGGAGCGACGATGCCGGGGGTCACGTGGGAGCCGACGGCCACGCCGGCCACCTCGGCTGCCGTGGTCGCTGAGGTGACGGTGAGCGGCAAGGGCGCGGCATCCGTCACCACCGCCTCACCCGTCGCGATCGGCGCGTTCGCAGTGGACGAGAGACGGATGTCGTCGATCAGGCGCTGCCGCGCCAGCTCGACCGACAGGATCTCGCGGCCGAGCTCGAGCACGCGCACCGCACGCGGGTCGGTCAGCTCGAATCCGCACGAGCCGCAGGCGCGCGCCGAGATGACGGCGAAGCACGACGGGCAGCGATGCGCGTCGGCGAGGTCGAACGGGGACGCCGGCCACAGCCGGGCCTCCTCGTGCGAATCGATGTCCATCGCCTCTCCCCCCGATTTGACGAACATGTTCCACCGGGACCGCCGGCCGCCGCGAGAAGTTGTAGACAACCGCAATGGTCGGCACCTGGCGGACGGCCGCCGTTGGCCGTCCTGTCAGGAAGGATTCCCGCGCCGGAATATGGGGGGAGCATCGCGCCGGCGGTGTCCGTTGGACACATTGTGGGCCGTTCCGTCCCGCGTCAAGGCCGACACGCCGTCCGTGCTAGACTGACTCTTCGTCTGCGCGCACTCCAGCACGCAGTTCGCATCCCACTTTCAGATCGAGGCCTTCATCGGCCGGATCGAACGCGGGATGCAGACAAGGGATCTTGGGTGGGGCCGTCCGGCTCCACGGTACTAAGGAGACATCACTATGGCAGCAGTGTGCCAGGTGACTGGAGCAGTTCCCGGCTTCGGTCACAACATCTCGCACTCGCACCGCCGGACGAAGCGCCGCTTCGACCCGAACGTGCAGAAGAAGACCTACTTCGTTCCGTCGCTGGGTCGCAACATCAAGCTCAACGTGTCGGCCAAGGGCATCAAGGTCATCGACGCCCGCGGCATCGAGTCGGTCGTCCGTGACCTCCAGGCGAAGGGTGTGAAGCTCTGATGGCCAAGAAGGCACAGGACGTCCGTCCGATCATCAAGCTGCGTTCGACCGCCGGCACGGGTTACACCTACGTCACGCGCAAGAACCGCCGCAACAACCCCGACCGCATCGTGCTGAAGAAGTACGACCCGGTCATCCGCAAGCACGTCGAATTCCGAGAGGAGCGTTGATCCATGGCTAAGAAGAGCAAGATCGCGCGCAACGAGCAGCGCAAGGCGGTCGTCGACCGCTACGCCGCCAAGCGCGCCGAGCTGAAGAAGGCGCTCGTCTCGCCGACGTCGACCGACGAGGAGCGCGAAGCCGCTCGCGTGGGTCTGCAGAAGCTGCCCCGCAACGCCTCGCCGGTGCGCGTGCGTTCGCGCGACGTCATCGACGGCCGCCCCCGCGGTGTCCTCACGAAGTTCGGCATCTCGCGTGTCCGCTTCCGTGACATGGCGCACCGTGGCGAGCTGCCCGGCGTGACCAAGTCCAGCTGGTAAGCACCCGCTTGCAGAAGGCCCGCAGTTCCTCGGAGCTGCGGGCCTTCTCGCATCTCGGGGGCGGCCGGGCGCGCCGCTGCGCACCGATCCAGAGGATTCGCGCCGAGAACGAGGACGTCGCTCCCGGTCTCGCCGCGAATCCCCTGGCTCGAGCCCAAGACGCGTGATGCGGGACGGCTGGAGGCACCATTCGGCCGGCGTCAAGCCCGGGCGGCATTGGCGACGCCGTCTTAAGCTCTGATCATCGACACGGGGAGGGCCGATGGATCTCGATCCGTTCTTCGAAGAGCGACTGCGGGTGCATCGCAAGCACCTCTTCGATAAGGCGCTGGGCTCGGTGCGCTCGCGGCTGAGCGCGCTGTGGCCGTTCGCCCGCGGGCCGGCGGCGATGACGGGCATGGGCGGCGGCGGTCCGGCGCCGACTACTGCCCAGAAGTCGGCGGATGTCGCGCCCCCGGCATCCGCAGCGACGATGCCGCCGCTGGGACCGCGCGCTCGCGCACGTGCCCGGCACCGCAAGGCGGCGCTCGCATGGGACCGCCGCGAACTGCACCAGGTGGGCACGGCCGGGACGCGGATCCGCACCACGGAACACGTCGTCGAGGTGCCGGGGCACCCGGAGGTGCGGGTGCGGGTGTACCACCCGGATCCCGCCGATGCTCCGCCGCAGGGGATCCCGGGCGTCCTCTCGCTGTTCGGTGGGGCCTTCCGCATCGGAGGCATCGGCTATCCGACGACGGATGCCGCGAATCGCCGTCGCGCGCACGACGCCGGCGTCGTGGTGGCCGCGGTCGATTACGCGCTCGCTCCCGAGCATCAGTACCCGGTGGCCGTCGAGCAGGCGTACGCAGCCCTCGAGTGGCTCTTCGCCTCGGCGGACGAGCTCGGCGTCGACCGCCGGCGCATCGCGATCGCCGGAGTCTCGGCCGGGGCGAACCTCGCCGCGGCGGTCACGCTGGTGAACCGAGACCGCGCCGGTCTTCCGCTGCGGCTGCAGCTGCTCGAGGTGCCGGTGGTCGACCTGACGGGGCGCCACCTCGACCTGCGGGCGACCCGGCGGCTCGGCATCCCCCGGTTCATCGCGATGCGCGAGCTGCGTTCGGTCGCCAACACGTATCTGCGCCGGCCGGCCGACGCGTACGAGCCGTTCGCCTCGCCCCTCCTCGCCGCGTCCCACGAGGGGCTGCCGCCGGCGGTGATCCTCACCGCGGAGTACGACCCGCTGCGCGGCGACGGCGATGCCTACGGGGCGGCGCTGCGGAGGGCGGGGGTCGATGCCAGCGTCGTGCGCTACCAGGGCGTGACGCACGACACACCCCTCTTCGCCGGCGCCCTTCCCGCCGCGAGGCGCTGGCATGGCGACGTCGTCGCCGCCCTGCGCGGCCTGAACGCCTGACGCCGGTGCTCGTTCCTCGCACGCTCAACGACCGAGAGAGGTTCCGGTCGTTGAGC
>NZ_MWLP01000106.1:0-1031 GCF_010634885.1 Microbacterium sp. B35-04
GACCGGCGCCCTGCCCTTCACGACTCTCATCACTGCGAACACGATCCCTGCGATGAGCAGCCCGAGCACCAGGCCGAACAGGCCCGACAGTGCCGTGTCGACGATCCATTCGACAACCGGCCCGAGCGACTCGACCGCGTGCGTCGCGGCGTGCAGTGCGTTGTACGGGCCCTCCCAAAACGTCTCCGCCAGATTTGCGATCACCAGATGGCCACCGACCCAGAGCATCGCCACTGTGCCGATGACACTGATGATGCGGAACACCGTGGGCATCGATCGCACGATCCGTTCCCCGGTGCTGCGTACATGGGGCGCGGAGCTCTTCGCCATTCCCAGGCCGATGTCGTCGATCTTGACCAACAGCGCGACGGCACCGTAGACGAGCAGCGTCATGGCGAGAGCGATCACGGCAAGGGCACCGAACGTCATCCAGAGACCGAAGCCTGCGTCGAGGCTGGCCAAGGAGATCAGCATGATCTCGGTGCTCAGGATCAGGTCTGTGCGAATCGCCCCGAATACGAGCTTGCGCTCGTTCCGGGGTTCATCCTGACCAGGACCATGCTCGGCGCCGAACCACTCCATGACCTTCTCGGCGCCTTCGAAGCAGAGGTAGGAGCCTCCCACGATCAGCAGCCAGGGCAGCACCCAAGGCGCGAAAGCGGTCAGCAGCAGGGCGACGGGGATGATGATGACGAACTTGTTGACGAGACTGCCGAGCGCGATCTTGCCGACGATCGGCAACTCGCGCGCGGGAAGAACGCCTTGCACGTACTGCGGCGTGACTGCCGCGTCATCGATCACCACGCCAGCCGTCTTCGCGCTCGCTTTGACAGCGGCGGTCAGGATGTCGTCCACGACCGCGAGCAAACCAACCGACATGCTCACACCTCCGCCCTGGACCTCCGACGCGCGGGCGCGCGCCCATCGACTTCATGCACGCTAGTGCAGCCCTCCCGCGTCGACAAACGGGTTGCGTTCATTCATCTCAGCGGGCACGGGATGCGTTGCCCACCGCGGCACGATGAACGACC
>NZ_MWLP01000107.1:0-14787 GCF_010634885.1 Microbacterium sp. B35-04
CGGTCGTTGAGCGAGTGAGGAACGAGCGAGACGAAACGCCCCGACCATCCGAGTAACGCAAGGACGCGACATGACCCACCGTGACGACATGACCCTCACCTCCTCGGGCTTCTACGTGAGCCAGGAGGCGCCCATCCACACCGACGATCCGGTGCCCACGCCGACGAGCCCGGCCCCCGACATCCTGCGCTGCGCGTACATGGAGCTCGTGGTCACCGATCTCGCCGCGTCGCGCACGTTCTACGTGGACGTGCTCGGCCTGTACGTCACCGAGGAGGACGGCGAGGCGATCTACCTGCGCTCGACGGAGGAGTTCATCCACCACAACCTCGTCCTGCGGCAGGGGCCGGTGGCCGCCGTCGCCGCGTTCTCGTACCGCGTGCGGACGCCCGAAGACCTCGACAAGGCAGTCGCGTTCTACGAGGAGCTCGGGTGCCGGGTCGAGCGCCGTGCCGACGGGTTCGTGAAGGGCATCGGCGACGCGGTGCGTGTGACGGATCCACTCGGCTTCCCCTACGAGTTCTTCCACCAGACCGACCACGTCGAGCGGCTGTCGTGGCGCTACGACCTGCACACGCCGGGTGAGCTGGTGCGGCTGGACCACTTCAACCAGGTCACCCCCGACGTGCCGCGCGCGGTGAACTTCATGCAGTCGCTGGGCTTCCGCGTCACCGAGGACATCCAGGACGAGGAGGGCATCGTCTACGCCGCCTGGATGCGCCGCAAGCCCACCGTGCACGACACGGCGATGACCGGCGGCGACGGCCCGCGCATGCACCACGTCGCGTTCGCCACCCACGAGAAGCACAACATCCTCGCGATCTGCGACAAGCTCGGTGCTCTCCGCCGCTCCGACGCGATCGAGCGCGGCCCCGGCCGCCACGGCGTCTCGAACGCGTTCTACCTGTACCTGCGCGACCCCGACGGACACCGCGTCGAGATCTACACGCAGGACTACTACACCGGCGACCCCGACAACCCCGTGGTCACGTGGGACGTGCACGACAACCAGCGCCGCGATTGGTGGGGCAACCCCGTGGTGCCGTCGTGGTACACCGAGGCATCCCTCGTGCTCGACCTCGACGGCAACCCGCAGCCCGTCGTGGCGCGCACCGACGCGTCCGAGATGGCCGTGACGATCGGCGCCGACGGCTTCTCATACACCCGCCCCGACGACAAGGCCGAGGAGCTGCCCAGCTGGAAGCAGGGCGAGTACAAGCTCGGCCACCAGCTCTAGCCGCGGCATCCGTGCGCTCTTCGCCCCGCCGCAGAGCGCGCATGTCCCGATTCCGCTCGATCATGTCCCAATTCCCGTCGCTACCGCGGCTGGGAACGACCGAAAGTGGGACATGCAGACCACAAGGCACGCAGAGAAGACGAAAGGGAGACGGATGCTTCCACCCGAGGTGATCCGGCAGCTCGCGGATGAGCTGGCCGAGGCCGACCGCACGCACGGCGTGATCCCGCGCATCACGGCGCGGTACCCCGACGCGACAGTGGAGGACTCCTACGCGATCCAGGGCGTCTGGCGCGATGCGAACGTCGCCGCGGGCCGCCGGCTCGTCGGGCGCAAGATCGGTCTGACGTCCAAGGCGATGCAGCAGGCGACGGGCATCACCGAGCCGGACTACGGCGTGATGTTCGACGACACCGTGTACGAGTCAGGCGCCGAGATCGCGGTCGAGCAGTTCTCGAACGTGCGCATCGAGGTCGAGCTCGCGTTCGTGCTGAAGGCGCCGCTCGAGGGTCCGGACTGCACGCTCGACGACGCCCTCGCCGCTATCGACTACGCCGTTCCGGCTCTCGAGGTGCTGAACTCCCACATCGAGCTCGAGGGCCGCACCATCGTCGACACGATCGCCGACAATGCCGCGTACGGTGCGATGGTGCTCGGCGAGGTGCGGAAGCGCCCCGACGAGATCGACCTGCGCTGGGTCCCCGGCGTCCTGAGCCGCAACGGCGAGATCGAAGAGACGGGGGTCGCCGCGGGCGTGCTCGGCCATCCGGCGACCGGCGTGGCGTGGCTCGCGAACAAGTTCCATCAGCACGGCGGGCGGCTCGAGGCGGGCGAGATCCTCCTCGCCGGATCGTTCACCCGCCCCATGTGGGTGGCGCGAGGCGATAGCGTGCTGTGCGACTACGGACCGATGGGAACCATCACATGTCGCTTCGTCTGAGCCTGACCTTCCGCGCGACGCTGGCCGAGGCATCCCGTCCCCTTGCGGGCATGTGGGTGTGCTCGGGCTCGCCGCTCGTCGCCGAGATCTGCGCGGGGTCGGGTCTGGACTGGCTCCTCATCGACATGGAGCACTCGCCCAACGGCCTCGAGTCCGTCCTCGCGCAGCTGCAGGCGGTCGCCGCCTACCCGGTGACGCCGGTGGTGCGCGTGCCGATCGGCGACGTCGTGACGATCAAGCAGGTGCTCGACCTCGGGGCCCAGAACCTGCTCGTGCCCATGGTGTCGTCGAAGACGGATGCCGAGGCCGCCGTCGCCGCCGTGCGCTATCCCCCGCGGGGCACGAGGGGCGTGGGATCGGCCCTCGCAAGGTCGGCGCGGTGGAACCGCGTCGACGGGTACCTGGCCGATGCCGACGCGCACGTGTCGCTCTTCGTCCAGATCGAGACCGCTGCCGGGGTCGAGGCTGCCGCCGAGATCGCCGCGGTCGACGGCGTCGACGGCGTCTTCGTCGGTCCGTCGGATCTCGCCGCGTCGATGGGAGTCCTCGGTCAGCAGACGCATCCGGATGTCGTCGCGGCCGCGCTCCGGACGTTCGAGGCCGTGCACGCCGCCGGAAAGAAAGTGGGCGTCAACGCGTTCGATCCCACCGCCGCCGACGCGTACCTCGGGGCCGGTGCGGACTTCGTCCTCGTCGGCGCCGACGTCGCGCTCCTCGCCCGCGGGTCCGAAGCCCTCGCCGCCCGCTGGGTCGCGGCATCCGACAACGACAAGCGCTCGTCGTACTGACCGCCCCCGGGAATCGCGAAAGGGTGGATTTCCGCACACTGGAGCGGCGGAGATCTACCCTTTCGCGCATCCGCACCCTGGCGTTTCCGTCCTGCCGACGGAACATGGCACAGTGAACGCATGAAGAAGTGGGTCGTGCGGTTCGCGTCGCTGCTGGTGTTCAACATCCTCGTGCTGCTGGTCGTCGGCTGGCTCACCCCCGCCCGCGTGGGCTGGGCCGCGGTGTGGGCCGGCATCGTCCTGACCGCGCTCGTCATCTGGATCAAGCCGCTCGTCGAGAAGTGGTTCCGCTCGATGGCGTCCAAGTCGTCCGCGCAGCGCACCAAGGCCGGCGAGAAGCTGGTGGAGTTCTTCCTCGCCTTCGCCGTCGCCTTCCTCGTGTGGATCGCCACCGTCGTCTTCACGGGCGTCTCGATCGGCGGCGGCATCTTCGGCGCCTTCTGGGGATGGGTGCTGCCCCCCGTCATCCTCCTCATCGGCTGGGCGATCTACGGCGCCATCGACGACAAGGTCGAAGGGCACGCGGGCGCCCTCTATGACCGGGCGACGGGGACGAAGATCGTGACCGCGGATGCCGCGACCTCGGCTTCCCCGGCCGGCACGTCACGCGCCTATCCGGGCGCGGCGCCGGCGACCGACGCAGGTCGGCGAGAGCTCGACGACGGCCTCACCGACGAGCAGCGCCGCATGCTGGACGAACTCGGCAAGGGCTGATTCGATCAGACCTGTCGATCGGAGACGGCGGAGATCGTCATAGGGGTGTCGTGATCCCACCAGAAAGGACGACGCCATGCGGTACGCACTGCTTCTGCACTACCCCGAGATGACCCCCGAGGAGCTCGGCCCCGACGCGCTGGCCGAAGGCATGCGCGAGTTCGACGAGTACGCCAAGGCGCTCGACGACGCCGGTGTGCTCGTCTCCGCCGAGGTGCTTCAGCCCTCAGCGGTCACGACGACCGTGACCGCGGCCGACGGCTCGCTCCGTGTGCAGGACGGCCCCTTCGCCGACACCAAGGAGCAGCTCGGAGGCAGCTTCGTCATCGAGGTGCCCGACCTCGATGCCGCGATCGAATGGGCCGGCAAGGCGCCGTCGGCGGGCTGGGGTGCCGTCGAGGTGCGTCCGAGCGCGACGCACTTCCGCGACGGCGCCTGGACGACCTTCGCGCGCTGATGCCGACGGACCCCGCGCCCCCTCCGCACAGCGCCGGCGCGCTGCACGGAGCACCCGGGAGCGGGGACCCCGACGACGCCGCACGCCAGGACGACGCCCGCGCAGCCGCCGAGCGCGCCGCGCGGGCGTCGTACGGCCGCATCCTGTCGATCCTCGCCGCCTCCACGAACGACCTCACGCTCGCCGAGGATGCCTTGGCCGACGCGTTCGAGCGGGCGCTGCGCACGTGGCCGGATGCCGGCATCCCCGCCAATCCCGAAGGGTGGCTGGTCACCGTGGCTCGCAACCGCCTGCGCGACGCTCTGGGCTCCGCGTCGCACCGCCGCGGCGTTCCGCTCGACGAGGGGATCGCCGCAGCTCGTGCCGACGAGCACGCCGTCGACGCGCTCACGGCGCTCGAGCAGGGCGAGGCGATCCCCGACAAGCGGCTGGAGCTGCTCTTCGCGTGCGCGCACCCGGCGATCGACCCCGCCGTCCGCACTCCGCTCATGCTGCAGTCCGTGCTCGGCTTCGACGCCGCCGCCATCGCGGGCGCCTTCGGGGTCGAGCAGGGGGCGATGGCGCAGCGCCTGGTGCGGGCGAAGCGCCGCATCCGCGACGCCGGCATCCCGTTCCGCGTTCCGACGCGGGCTGACATGCCCGCACGGCTGCCCGCGGTGCTGGAGGCGATCTACGGCGCCTACGCGATCGGCTGGCTCGACCAGGGCGACGAGCCTCGGGAGTCGCTCGCCGACGAGGCGCGCTGGCTCGCAGTGCTCACGGCGACCCTCCTCGGCGACGAGCCGGAGGCATGGGGACTCGCCGCGCTTCTCACCTACGCGCAGTCCCGGGCGCCCGCGCGGGCCGAGGCGCCCTGGCCACCGCTCGATCAGCAGGATCCGGCGCTCTGGGACCGCGCGCTCATCGCCGAGGGCGCCGCACTGCTGCGGCGGGCCTCCGCTCTCGGACGCCCGCTCGGCCGCTTCCAGCTCGAAGCGGCGATCCAGGCGGTGCACTGCGACCGCGCCCGCACCGGCGCGCTCGACCTCGAGACGCTCGTAAAGCTCTATCGGGGCCTCCTCGCCATCGCACCGACCGACGGCGCACGGGCCGCGCTCGCTGCGGCAGAGGCTCGCCTGGTCTGACGCGCGGCGACGAGTAAACATGTTGACTCATGGCGTGTCAACTGGTTTACTCAGCATGTGTCCGACCGACTCACCTTCACTCTTCACGAGCTGCTCGCCGAGCTCGACGCCTTCGCGGATGCCACGCTGCGGTCCGGCTACGGCGTCACCTTCAACCACTTCCAGTTCCTCGCGGTGCTGTACGACGCGGAGCCCGCCGACATGACGACACTTGCGCACTGCCTCGGAGTCACCAAGGCGGCGGTCAGCAAACGCGTCCCCGCCCTCGTCGAGGACGGGTGGATCACCGCGCAGTCCCCGCGCGGCGCGGGCCGCAGCATCCTGCTCTCGCTCACACCCCAGAGCACCGAGCTCGTGCGCGACGCCGGTGCCATGCTCGAGCAGCATTTCGCCGCGATGCTCACCGACCCGGCGCTCGGCGACGACCCGATCGACGCGCCGCGCCTGAACGCACAGCTCGTCGCCCTCACCGCCTTCATCAAGCAGCAGCCGTCGCCCCGCGGGCGCACGGCCATCCCAGAGGAGATCCACTCATGAACGCCCCCCGCATCCTCGTGGTGATCGGCACGCCGCTCGCCGGCAGCCTCAACCACGCGCTCGCACACGCGTACGCCGACGCCGCGCACGCCGCCGGCGCCGAGGTGCGCCTCATCGACCTCGCCCGCGACGCGGTGCCTCAGCATCCGTCAGAGCGCAACGAGGTCCGCCTCCCCCGCACCGATTCCGACGTTCCGCTCGCCCCCGAGGTCGCGGCCTACGTCGCCGACGTCGACTGGGCGGACCACCTGGTCTTCTTCTTCCCCCAGTGGTGGGGGTCGTACCCGGCAGCGCTCAAGACCTGGATCGACCGGGTCTTCCTGTCGGGCTTCGCCTACCGCTACCGTCCCACGGGCCGCTGGTGGGACAAGCTCCTCACCGGCCGCACGGCGCGCATCGTGATGACGATGGACTCCCCCAAGATCTGGAACGCTTGGGTCTACCGCAACGCCGCCATCCGCTCGCTGCGCAACGCGACGCTGGGATTCTGCGGCATCCGCGTGCGCGGCGTCACGCGGCTCGCAGAGGTACGCCACCGCAGCGACGCCGACCGCGAGCGCTGGGTGCGCGGCATGGCATCGTTCGGGGCGACGGATGCCAAATCCGTCGTCGCGCGCGAGAGCGAGGAGCTCGTCCCGGCGTGACGTGCGCCGGGACGAGCCTCCGGGGGTCTCAGCCTTCTCGCACGGCTACGACGACCTTGCCGCGTGCTCGCCCTTCTCCGTGCCAGGCCAGCGCAGCAGGCACCTCGCTCAAGCTGAAGACCCGATCGATGTGGATGTCGAGGTCACCGCTCGCGCATGATCTCGCCACCGAAGCGAAGCCTGCGGGACCCTGCCGAACGATGAGCAGGCCGAGGTGCGCGCGGGTCAGCGCGCCGAGCAGCCGCCCGACCGTGACCATCCGGAGAACGGCCCGGCTGGTGCCGCCGATCACGACGCAGCGCCCGCCCTTCGCGAGCGCGCGCCGAAAAGCGAAGATCGATCGACGGGCGACGAGGTCGACGATCAGGTCGTACGGACCCGTGCGTGTGAAATCATCGCGTCGGTAGTCGAGGGTCGCGTCGGCGCCGAGCACCCTCAGGAAGTCCTGCTTGCCGGCATTGTCGACCGCCGTGACGTGCACTCCCTTCGCGCTCGCCAGCTGAACCATGAACGAGCCCGACCCGCCGCCGGCGCCGTTGATCAGCATCCGCGACCCGGGAGTCGCAAAGGCAACGGCCTGCGACGCGATCGCCCCCGCCTGAGGGATCGTCGAGGCCTCGGCGAACGAGAGCTCCTTCGGCTTGTGTGTCAGCGCAGACTCCGGCGCCACCGCGTACTCGGCGAATCCCCCTTTGCGTGTGAGGTTGTCGCCGAACACCTCGTCACCGACGACGAAACGGCTCACGCCCTCGCCGATGGCGACGATTCGACCGGCGATGTCGGAGCCCAGAGTCTGGCGCGCGGGCCGGATGAGTCCGCCGAAGCGCGCATAGCCTGGACGGCCGCGCAGTCCCTCCCAATCCGAGAGATTGACCGAAGTCGCCACGACTTCGACGAGCACCTCACCGCGCGACGGAATCGGTCTGGGGACTTCTCGCAGCGTGAGAACCTCGGGGCCGCCGTATCGTTCGTACACCATCGCGCGCACGCGCTCACCATACAGGCGCGCGCACGAGGCGTCATGCGCGCTCGGCGGCCTCGACCACGTTCGTCATGAGGAGAGCCACCGTCATGGGCCCGACTCCACCCGGGTTCGGTGACAGGTAGCCCGCGACCTCAGCGACGTCGGGATGTACGTCGCCGTACACCTTGGACTTGCCGGTCTCGGGGTCTTCCTCGCGCGTGACGCCGACGTCGAGCACGGCGGCCCCGGGCTTGACGTCCTCGGCGCGCACGATGTGCTTGACGCCCGCGGCCGCCACGATCACGTCGGCCTGACGCAGGTGGTGCGACAGGTCGGTCGTGCCCGTGTGGGTCAGCGTCACGGTCGCGTTGATCTCGCGGCGGGTCAGCAGGAGCCCGATCGAACGGCCGATCGTGACGCCGCGGCCGACGACGACGACGTCCTTGCCCTTGAGGTCGTAGTCGTTGCGCAGCAGCAGCTCGATCACACCACGCGGCGTGCACGGCAGCGGCGTCGTGATCGGGCCGTTGACGTTGAGCACGAGCCGCCCGAGGTTGGTCGGGTGCAGCCCGTCGGCGTCCTTCGCGGGGTCGATGCGCTCGAGGATCGCGTCGGTGTCGATGTGCTTCGGCAGCGGCAGCTGCACGATGTAGCCGTGGCACTCCGGGTCGGCGTTGAGCTCGTCGATCAGCGCCTCCACGTCGGCCTGCGTGGCGTCGGCGGGCAGCTCGCGCTGGATCGAGTTCATGCCGATGGACTCGGACTCGCGATGCTTCATCCCCACGTACAGCTGCGAGGCCGGGTCGGCGCCGACGAGCACGGTCGCGATGCCCGGCGTGATGCCCTGAGCCTTCAGCGCTGCGACGCGTTCGCGCAGCTCCTCCTTGATCCGGGCCGCAGCGGCGCGCCCGTCGAGCTTCTGCGCGGTCACTGCTGCAGTCCCGGGTAGAGCGGGAAGGCGGCGGTCAGCGCGGCAACGCGGGCGCGCAGCGCCTCGACATCGGCGCCGGGAAGGAGCGCCAGCGCGATCACGTCTGCGACCTCCGTGAACTCGGCGTCGCCGAAGCCGCGCGTCGCCAGGGCTGGGGTGCCGATGCGCAGGCCCGAGGTGACCATGGGCGGCCGCGGATCGTTCGGCACCGCGTTGCGGTTCACGGTGATGTGGATCTCGTGCAGGAGGTCCTCGGCCTGCTTGCCGTCGATCGCGGCGTTGCGGAGGTCGACGAGCACGAGGTGCACATCGGTGCCGCCGGAGCGGATCGAGATGCCGGCATCCTTCACGTCCTGCTGGGACAGCCGCTCGGCGATGATGTGCGCACCGCTGAGCACCCGCTCCTGGCGCTCCTTGAACTCCGGCGTCGCCGCGAGCTTGAACGCGGTCGCCTTGGCGGCGATCACGTGCATCAGCGGGCCGCCCTGCTGGCCCGGGAACACCGCCGAGTTGATCTTCTTCGCGATGTCGGCGTCGTTCGTGAGGATGAAGCCCGAGCGGGGGCCGCCGATCGTCTTGTGCACGGTCGACGAGACGACGTGGGCGTGGGGCACCGGGTTCGGGTGCAGCCCGGCCGCGACGAGGCCGGCGAAGTGGGCCATGTCGACCCAGAGCAGCGCGCCGACCTCGTCGGCGATCGCGCGGAACGCGGCGAAGTCGAGCTGACGCGGGTACGCCGACCATCCCGCGATGATGACCTTGGGCTGGTGCTCGACGGCGAGACGGCGCACCTCGTCCATGTCGATCGTGCTCGTCTCGGGATTCACGCCGTAGGCGACGATGTTGTAGAGACGGCCCGAGAAGTTGATCTTCATGCCGTGCGTCAGGTGACCGCCCTGGTCGAGCGACAGGCCGAGCAGCGTGTCGCCGGGGCGCGCGATCGCGTGCAGCACGGCGGCGTTGGCCGAGGCGCCGGAGTGCGGCTGGACGTTGGCGAACTCCGAGCCGAACAGCGACTTCGCGCGCTCGATCGCCAGCTCTTCCGCCACGTCGACCTCTTCGCACCCGCCGTAGTAGCGACGGCCCGGGTAGCCCTCGGCGTACTTGTTGGTGAGCACCGAGCCCTGCGACTGCAGCACCGAGACCGGCACGAAGTTCTCGGAGGCGATCATCTCGAGGTAGCCGCGCTGACGCTCGAGTTCACGCTCGAGCACCTGCGCGATCTCGGGGTCGACCTCGGCGAGCGGGGCATTGAAGTACTGATCGGTCATGACGATCTCCTTGACTGCGGCTTTCGGGGTGCGCGGCACGGGGTGCCGGGAATCACATCGGCCCAGGCGTGCGGTCGAATGCCGTAGTCCGTCGCTCCCCGGTGGTGACCCACCTCAACGCCAGTCGCGACAACCCGAGCATAACCGAACCCGACCCGCTAGGCTGAGTCGCATTCCTTTTGTTAGGACTCTTTACATGAAACGTCGACGAGGACGCACCGCCGCCGCGGCGCTCCTCGCCGCCTCGCTGCTGGCCGGCTGCGCTCCGGTCGCACAGAATGGAGACACTGTGTCGCTTCCTGCCGTCGTCCCCGCTCCCGCCTCGATCGAGGCGGGTTCCGGTGCGCCCTTCCGGCTCACGCCCGACACGACGGTGACCGGAGAAGCGGATGCCGCGGCCACCCTCGCGGCGATCGTCGAGGCCCGCGCGGGCTTCACGCCGGCGAAGGGCGGAAGGGAGTCCGGCATCGACCTCCGGATCGTCCCGGGGTCCGGTGCCCCTGAGTCCTACCGGATCGCCGTGGATGAGGCATCCGTCGTCGTCACCGGCGCCGACGCGGCCGGCCTGTTCTACGGCGTGCAGACGCTCGGCCAGCTGATCGCCCGCAACAGCGCCGGCGGCGGCCAGCAGGAGGGCGAGGATGCCGAATGGACGGTGCCGGCGGTCACGATCGAAGACGCGCCGCGCTTCGCCTACCGCGGCGCCATGCTCGACGTCGCGCGCCACTTCCACCCGCTCGAGACGGTCAAGGGATACATCGACCGCGCGGCGTCACTGAAGCTGAACGCGCTGCACCTGCACCTCACCGACGATCAGGGATGGCGCATCCAGCTCGACTCGCGGCCGGAGCTGACCGAGCGAGCCTCGGGCACGTCGGTGGGCGGCGACAGCACCGAGGGCCAGGGCACGCCCGGCGGCTTCTTCACGAAGGCGGGCTATCGCGAGATCGTCGAGTACGCGGCATCCCGTCACATGATCGTGGTGCCCGAGATCGACATGCCGGGCCACACCCACGCGGTCGGCCTCGCCTACCCCGAACTCGCCGAAGAGCCGACCATCAGCGACCACATGCGCGAGATCATCCGCGACTACGGCGGTGAGGAGCCGCGCCCCGGCGTTCCGTACGAGGGCATGGCCGTCGGCTTCTCGTCGCTGAAGACGCGCGACGAGGCGACGTACGACTTCGTCGCGGACGTGTTCGGTGAGCTCGCCGCGATGACGCCGGGACCGTACCTGCACTTCGGCGGCGATGAGTCGCTCTCGACGACCGACGAGGACTTCGCGGTCTTCGTCGCGCGGGCCAGCGAGATCATCGCCGACCTCGGCAAGACGCCGGTGGCGTGGCACGAGGCCGGGGCCGCGGCAGGCCTCGCCGACACCACGATCGGGCAGTACTGGGGCTACCTCACCGCGCAGGAGGGCGTGTCCGCCAGGGCCCGCGCGTTCGTCGACAACGGCGGGCAGCTGATCCTCTCCCCCGCCGACGCGATCTACCTCGACATGAAGTACCCCAACGGTCCGGAACTGGGCCTCACGTGGGCCAACGGCCCGACGAGCATCGAGCGCGCCTATACGTGGGAGCCGTCCGACATCGTCGACGGCATCGACGACTCGGGCATCCTCGGCGTCGAGGCGCCGCTGTGGACCGAGACGATCCGCACCGCGGCCGACATCGACACCATGGCCTTCCCCCGTGCCGCCGCCGCGGCGGAGGCCGCCTGGTCGCCGGCGACCGGCGCCAGCGACCTGCGCACCTGGGCATCCTTCCGTGAACGCGTGGGCGCACTCGGCCCGCTGTGGACCAGCATGGGCATCGGCTTCCACCCGTCCGACGAGATCCCCTGGGTCACCGAATGACGTTCACCGCCATCGCCACCACCACCACCGAGTGACCTGGAGCACCCCATGAGCACCCTCGTCCACTCCATCCGCCTACTCGGCTCCGCGTCGGTCGACAGCGATCGGCGCGATGCGTGGGCGCTGTTCGACGACGGCCGAGTCGCGGCGACGGGCATCGGCGGCACACCGCCGCGCGGCGACGACACGGTGGACGGCGCGGGCGGATGCCTCGTCCCCGGATTCATCGACATCCACGGGCACGGCGGCGGCGGGGCGAGCTTCGACAACGGCCCGGAAGCCATCGCCGCCGCGCGCGCCATCCATCGTTCGCACGGCACCACGCGCGCCGTGCTGTCGCTCATCACCGCGCCGATCGACGTGCTCGCGGCGCGCGTGGCCATGGTCGCCGATCTCAGCGACGCCGATCCCACCATCCTCGGCTCGCACCTCGAAGGGCCCTTCCTCGACCCCGCACACAAGGGTGCGCACACCGAGTCCCTGCTGCGGGCGCCGGATGAGGCATCCGTCGACCGACTCATCGAGGCCGGACGCGGCACGCTCCGCCAGGTCACCCTGGCACCGGAACGACCGGGTGCGTTCGAGGCGATCCAGCGCTTCGTCGAGGCCGGTGTGAAGGTCGCCGTCGGACACACCGACGCGGATGCCGCGACCACGCGCCGGGCATTCGACGCCGGCGCGACGCTGATCACGCACGCGTTCAACGCGATGCCCGGCATCCATCACCGCGCTCCGGGTCCGGTCGTCCCGGCCCTGCGCGACGATCGCGTGACGCTCGAGGTCATCGCCGACGGCGTGCACGTCGACCTCGAGCTGATCGCGACGCTCTTCGCCGTCGCCGGCGACCGGATCGCCCTCATCACGGATGCGATGGCGGCCGCCGGGTCACAGGACGGCCGCTACGACCTCGGCGGTCTCGCCGTACAGGTGACCGACGGCGTGGCACGACTGGAGCAGGGCGGCGCGATCGCGGGCTCGACCCTCACACAGGACGTGGCGCTGCGCAACGTGGCAAGCGCGGGAGTGCCCCTCGACATCGTCGCGCATGCGCTCGGCGCCCAGCCTGCGCGCGCGATCGGGCGAGACGACCTCGGGCACCTCGACGTCGGCGCGCTGGCGGACGCGGTGCTGCTGAACGATGACCTGACCGTGCGTCGGGTGTGGGTCGCCGGCCGCGACGCCTGACGACCGCGTCCCCGCCGCCGGACCGCGCGATGCGGCACCGCGGAGTGCGGGCGGTGTCATCGCCCGGCGGACACGTGAAGGCGGGGCCGAAGGTCCCTCCCCCGAGATACCTTCGAGCCCCGCCAAGCCCGCGAATTCAACGCGGTAGGGCGGCCGCCGACGTGCCCCACACAAGGGCGGCCAGCCACTCTGACCAAAGAGACCGCGCCACCCCCGTTCTATTACGCGAGTTCACGAGAATTTCTGGCGCCGAGGCCGCGGGCCCTTCCTGCGCGGCGTTCCGACCGCAGGGCTGCCGACGCCGCGGAGCACTGGTCAAATCGCGCAGTGGCGACGACAATGGAACGATCGCGCCGCGCATCGCGCTGCGAACGCGGTACGCCCGCCGATGGCGAGCGCCCGCGGAGCTGGGGGACCCATGGATCACGAGGAAGTGCGCGAGCACGATCCCGACGTCGTCGCAGACACCGACCTGGTGCTGCGCACGCGCTCGGGCGACACTGCCGCATTCGGCGAGCTGTGGCGGCGCCACTATCGCGCCGGTGTCACCGTGGCCCGCAACATGACCTCGAGCCTCGATGCCGACGACCTCGTGCAAGAGGCGTACACGCGCATCTACCACTCCATCGTCAACGGCGGCGGGCCGACCGGGTCGTTCCGCGCGTACCTCTTCACCAGCATCCGCAACACCGCCGCGGCCTGGGGCCGCGCGCGACGCGAGACGCCGTACGACGAGCTCGACGGCGTCGAGGATCTGTCGGCCGCCGAGCACGAGAGCGAGGCCGCGCTCGACCGCAGCCTCACGCATCAGGCGTTCCGGAGCCTGCCGACCCGGTGGCAGGAGGTGCTCTGGTACTCCGAGATCGAGCGGATGAAGCCCGCCGAGATCGCCCCGCTCCTGGGGATGAAGCCGACCGCGGTCGCCCAGCTCACCTTCCGCGCGCGCGAGGGACTGCGCGAAGCGTGGATCCAGGCGCACCTGCGCTCGGTGGCGGACGGGTCGGATTGCCAATGGACGATCGAGCACCTGGGCGCCTACGCCCGCCGCAATCTCGGTCGCCGCGACCACGCGAAGCTCGAGCACCACCTCGCCGGCTGCGCCCGCTGCTCGATCGTCGCGAGCGAGGCCAAGGAGGTGTCGGGCCGCCTGGCGCTGGTGCTGCTGCCCCTCGCCCTGGGCGCTGCCGGCACGGCCGGCTACTTGGCGAGCGTGCAGGGCGGCGGCGCCCCGCTGGTCGCGCTGGCGTCGATGCCGGCGATGCCGTCGGCCGTCGTGCAGGGCGCGGCTGCGGGCAGCCCGGTGGGCATGGCCGGCGCCGCAGGATCGACGACCGTCGTGGGCACGGGTGCCGCCGCAGGCGGCACGTTCACCGTGGGCTCCGGCCTGGGTGGAGGTGCGGCCGCGATCGGCTCGAGCGCCGGCGCCGGCGCCGGCGCTGCCGCCGGAGCCGGAGCGGCCGTGACGGCGGCCGGTACCACGGCGGTGACCGCGGCGGCGGGCGGAGCAGCGTTCGCGGGGATCGGTGCGGCATCCGGGCTGGCGGCGGCGAGCCTCGTCGTGGTCGGCGGCGTCGTCGCGGCAGCCGTGGCACTCCCCCCGACGACCCCGGAGCCCGCGTCGACGAGCAACGTCGACATCACCGCGCCCACACAGGCTGGAGTGCCCGGGATCACCGACGACACCTCCGACACACCCCTCGAGCTTTCCGAGCCCGGGCCCGGCCCTGCTGACATCCCGGTGGTGACCGACGTCGGCACCGCGGGCGGAGCGGGCACCGGGAGCGGCACGAGCGACGGTCGCGGCTCCGGCGACCAGCAGGCCGGTGGCGACGCGTCGGCGGCGGAGAACGGCGACGGCAGCGCGGGCGGTGCCGGTGGCGACGTCGGCACCGACCCGGGACCTGGGAGCGGCGACGGCGACGGCGACGGCGAGGGCGGGAGTACCGGCAACGACGGCACGCCAGGCAACGGCACTCCGACCAACGGGACCGGCAACGGCAACGGCGGGACCACCGGCGACGAGGGCACGACAGGCAACGGCACTCCGACCAACGGGACCGGCAACGGCAACGGCGGGACCACCGGCAACGACGGCACGACAGGCAACGGCACTCCGATCGGCACCGGCAACGGCACT
>NZ_MWLP01000108.1:0-12201 GCF_010634885.1 Microbacterium sp. B35-04
CGTCGTCCTCGCCTCCCTCGTGGTCGGCGGTGCGCTGCTCGCCTGGTGGCTGGTGTACTCGGCGATGCAGGGCGGGCGCGGCTCGATCGGACAGCGGGCCCTCGGGCTCCAGCTGCAGGACGTCGACTCGCGCGGCCGGATCGGAATCTGGCGCGCGGTCTGGCGCAACATCGTCTTCGGGCTCGCGGGGTCGATCGTCATCGGCTACTTCTCGCCGCTGTTCGACTCCAGCGGTCGCCGCCAGGGGTGGCACGACATGGCATCGCGATCGATGGTCCTCGACATCCGGGCGGGCCACGCGACGTCTCACCTCGACGCCACCGCGCTCCTGGCCGAGAATCCCTATCTGGCGGCGGTGCGCCCGCCGCTTCCGCAGCCGCTTCACGCGGCGCCGATTCCCGACTTTCCGGTCGCGGCCGCGTCGGTGCCGGTAGACGCGCGCCCGGCGGCGGCGGGTCCTGCTCCGGCCACGCGCCCGATCACACCCATCCGCCCCGGGGTGATCGACGGCGTGCCGTGGGGGACCGGCTACGCGCCGGTCACGCGTGCCGCGCAGACCGATGACTTCCCGAGCATGACGATGCCGTTCCCGGCGGCGACGACCACGGAGCCTCTCGCCGCCCTGTTCGGAGCGGGCACACCCACGGCTCCCGCTCCGGCTCCGGCTCCGGTCGCGGCACCCGCGCGGCCGTTCGCGTCCGTCGCGTCGGTCGTTGCTCCTCCGGCGGCGCCTGCACGGCCACTCGCTTCCGTCGTGGCCCCGGCATCCGTGGCCTTCGCGTCGTCGACGGACGACCTGGACGAGACCCGCCTGGTGGTGCCGCCGCCCGCCCAGCGCGCCGCGCTGTACGACGAGGCCCCGGTGCTTGCCGTCCTCACCTGGGACGACGGCACGCGGATGGCCGTGTACGGGCGCACGCTCTACGGTCGCAACCCGGCGAACGAGCACGGCGCCGTCTCCATCCCCGTGCGCGATGAGACGCTGTCGCTCTCGAAGACGCATTTCGAGATCGGCGGCGACTCCACCGGCGCGTGGATCGTCGACCGCCACTCGACCAACGGCACCACGCTCGTGCGCGATGGCGCACGGATCCCGCTGATGCCCGGCGTGCGAACGAACGTGCGTGCCGGCGACAGCTTCGAGTTCGGCGACCGGCGCGTTGCCGTGAGCGCCGCGTGATGACCGATCCGACGGCGCCGATCGCGGTCGCGTGCGGAGCGGCGACCGATGCGGGACTGCGGCGCCGCATCAACGAGGACTCCTACATCGCCGCCTCGCCGCTGTTCCTCGTGGCCGACGGCATGGGTGGTCACAATGCGGGCGAGATCGCCAGTGCGGCGGTCATCGACGAATTCGCGGCGCTCGCCGGCCGCCAGAGCCTCACCATCGACGAGGTGCAGACGGCCGTGACCGCCTCACGGCGCCGAGTCGCGATGCTGCCGCCCGGCGCCGGCGCGGGAGCCGGCACCACCCTGGCCGGTGTCGTGATCGCCGATGTGGACGGCGAGGGATACTGGCTGGCCATCAACCTCGGCGACTCGCGCACCTACCGCCTCAGCGAGGGGCGGTTCGAGCAGGTGAGCGTCGACCACTCCGTGGTGCAGGAGCTCGTGGACAGCGGGGAACTCGCCGCCGATGCGGCCGAGCGGGACTCGCGACGCAATGTGATCACACGGGCCATCGGCGCGGGAAGCGACTCCGAACCGGACTACTGGCTGCTCCCGGCGGAGGAGGGCGACCGCATCCTCGTCTGCTCGGACGGCCTCTCCGGAGAGCTGGATCGCGACGCGCTCCACGCCGTCCTGCTCACCGAGACCGACCCGCAGGCCGCGGCGACGCGGCTCGTGCACGAGGCGATGGTGCGCGGCGGTCGCGACAACATCACCGCGCTGGTCGTCGACGCGCTTGCGGTGCGCACGCGTACGAACCGGACGTGGGAACGCGATACGGTGCCGGTGAGCGCCCCCGCGGATCCGGCCGCCGACATCGACGGCGACACGCTGCCGCGTGCGGTCGCTACAGGAGGAATCTGATGCCGACGCTGTACGCCCCGGGATCCACGCCGATCGCGGTCACGCCCCGCGGTTTCGCGGTGCTCGAACCGGGAACCTCGGCAGCGCTCCTCGGGCGCATCCGCACCCTCGTCGCCGACGGGCGCGGCCTGGGCGGCGTCATCGAGGCGCTCACGGGCGCCTACGGTGCGTCGCTGACGGCGATCCCGGCCTTCGCGGTGGCGCTCCCCGAGGCTGACGGCATCCGCATCGCCGTGCGCGGCGATTTCGCTTTCGAGGTCGACGCGGCGACGCCCGAGCGGGTCACGGGCACCGGCGTGACGACGTGGACCGAGCGGGTGATCCCCGCGGTCGTGCGCGTGGCGCTGACGACGTCCGAGCCTGACGCCTCGTCGCCCGCGGAGTGGGAGATCGCCGACGGCATCGTGCTGGCCGGCGGAATCGTATGGGATGCCGCGTCCCCACGCCCGTCGGCTGCACCGGCGCTGGCGAAGCGCCCGGAACCCGTCGCGGTGCCGGCGGCCGCTTCGGCACAGGAGACTCCGGCTGCCGGCGAGGACGCCTCCGGGGCCACCCCTGCGACCCCCGATGCCGAGCCGACCTCCCCGGTTCCTGAGGCACCGCGTGTCGCTGCGTCCCCGGCGCCCGCGATCGCCGCGCCTCCCGGAGGGCTCATCGACTCCGTGCCGTCGCTCGCCGACGCGGAGACGCTCCTGCCGTCCGACTCGGCGCTCTCCCCGGACGACGTCGCGCCGGCACGGACCGGGCTCGATGCCTGGTTGATGGACGACGACGAGGAAGAGGGAGACGCCGCGGGCGCCGCCGGCGCGGCCGGTTTCGACGAGCTCATCGGCGCCACCGTGATCCGCGCCGCCGACGACGCCGCTCAGCGGCAGGAGTCCCTGGCGCCGTCTCCAGCGCCGCCCGGCCCCCCCGTCGCGGGCGATCACGACGGCGCGACGATCTCGCTCGCCCAGGCGCGCGCGCTGCGTGCGGCGGCATCAGGCGTCGCGGATTCGAACCCGGCACCCTCCGTGGATGCTCCCCTCGACCCGCTCGCCCCACCGCGCCCGCCCGCGCCCGGGCGCGTGCGGATGTCGACCGGGCAGGTGATCCCGCTCGACCGCACCGTCGTGATCGGGCGCCGCCCGCGCTCCACGCGCGTGAGCGGCACCGACCTGCCGCACCTCGTTGCAGTCGACAGCCCGCAGCAGGACATCTCGCGCAGCCACGTCGAACTGCGGGCCGAAGGCGAGAGCATCGTCGCCACGGATCTGCGCACCACCAACGGCACCACGCTGCTGCGTCCGGGAACGGATCCCGTGCGGCTGCATCCCGGCGAGGGCACGGTGGTCGTCCCGGGAGACGTGCTGGATCTCGGCGACGGCATCACGGTCGCGATCGAAGGGATGTCGTGAGTCCCAAGCGCGCGCCGATGGCGCCGCCCGATCTTCCGGGCTTCACCTACGTCGACCTGCTCGGGTCCGGCGGCTTCGCCGACGTGTACCTGTACGAGCAGCAGCTTCCAAAGAGGCGCGTGGCCGTCAAGGTGCTGCTCACGGAGCGCATGTCGAGCGGCTCGGTCGAGGAGTTCACCGCCGAGGCCAACGTCATGGCCATGCTCTCGACGCACCCGGCGATCGTCACGATCTACCAGGCCGGCGTCGCGCAGGACGGGCGCCCCTACCTTGTGATGGAGTACTGCCCGCGCCCGAACCTGCAGGTGCGCTACCGGCGCGAGCCCTTCTCGATCGCCGAATCGCTGCGCGTCGGCGTGCAGGTCGCCGCCGCGGTCGAGACCGCCCACCGCGCCGGGGTGCTCCACCGCGACATCAAGCCCGCGAACATTTTGGTCACCGAGTACAACCGTCCGGCGCTCACCGACTTCGGCATCGCATCGACGACGAATGCAGCGGCCGAGTCGGCGGGCCTGTCGATTCCGTGGTCGCCGCCGGAGTCGTTCGCCGATGTGCCGCGCAGCGACCCCCGCTCCGACGTGTGGGCGCTCGGAGCGACCGTCTACACGCTCCTCGCCGGCCGGTCGCCGTTCGAGCTGCCGGGTCAGCGCAACTCGGCGGCCGAGCTCATCCACCGCATAGAGACGCTCGCGCTGCCGCCTCTCGGCCGCGCCGACGTGCCCGTGTCGCTGCAGCGGGCGCTCGACCGGGCGATGGCGAAGTCGCCCGCCGATCGCCACGATGGCGCGCTGGCGTTCGCGCGTGCGCTGCAGACCGTGCAGATCGAGCTGTCGCACTCCGTGACGCCGATCGACATCCTCGACGACCAGCTTCCGGACGACATCGAGGAGGACGAGGACGACGGGCTCACGCGCGTGCGTGGCGTCGTCAGCATCAACCCCGAGACGACTCCGGCGGCCGGCATGACGCGCCCGTCGGCGGTCACCGCCCCGGCGGCGTCGCGGTTCGAGCCGGCGCCCGTCGACGCCGAGACCGTCGCGCGATCGATGACCCCGCCGTCGGCGTACGACCAGACGCAGCTCCGAGGGCAGCCCGACCTGCCGGTGTCGTTCGACGAGACGGTGCTTCGTGCTCCCGCGACCACCGGATTCGCGACCACCGACGCCACGACCGTGGCTCGGGGCACGATCCACGAGCACGGAGCTGCGGCCACCGTGCCGGGGAGGTTCATCCCCGGCGCCGATGACGCCGCATCCGACGCAGACCAGGTCGCGCCGCCGCGCCGGCGCACCGGACTGTGGATCGGGCTCGGCGCCGGTGCCCTGGTGATCGTCGCGGTGATCATCGGAGTGTCGCTTCCCGGTCTGCTGTCGGGCACGTCGCAGGATCCGCCGACGCCCTCTGCCTCGTCGAAGCCGCAGGATCCGCTCTCGATGGTCGTGCCGCCCGTGGAAGACGTGGCAGGTGCCGCCGTTGACGGCGGTGTGCGCTTCACCTGGACGAATCCCGACCCGCAGGACGGCGACAGCTACATCGTCGAACCGGTCTCGGCGAGCGACCCCACCACCGAGGCCCAGCCCGTGGACACTGCCGAGATCGTCGTTCCTGCCGTGACGTCGGGTCAGACCTGCATCGACGTCACTCTCGTGCGCGAGAACGGCCAGTACCAGCAGACGCCGAGCCGGGGGTGCGCGCCGTGACCGCTGCCGTCGCCGACACGCTGAGGGTCGAGTTCGCCGGAGAGGAGTTCTCCGTCCCGCCCGACGCGGTGTTCACGGTCGGACGTGAGGGCGACCTCGCGATCGATGACAACCTGTTCCTGCACCGCAACTTCCTCACGATCCAGAACGTCGAGGGACTCTGGCTGCTGTCCAACGTGGGCTCCCGCCTCTCGGCGACCGTCACCGACACCGGTGGGCGCGTGCAGGCGTGGCTCGCACCGGGCGCACGCCTGCCGCTGGTCTTCGCGGCGACATCCGTGATCTTCAGCGCGGGGCCGACGACATACGAGCTCACCATCCACGCCGCCGAGCCGACGTTCCGTGACACGCAGCCGCCGCCCGACGACGACGGGCTGAGCACGATCGGCGACGTGCCGCTCACCCAAAGCCAGCGCGTCATGATCCTCGCGCTCGCCGAGCCGGTGCTGCGGCGGGAGGGGACCGGCATGAGCGAGCTGCCGACGTCGGCGCAGGCCGCCGAGCGGCTGGGGTGGACACTCACCCGCTTCAACCGCAAGCTCGACAACGTGTGCGACAAACTCGACCGCATCGGGGTTCCCGGCATGCGCGGCGGCGTCCGGTCGTACGCCACCAATCGCCGGGTCCGGCTCGTCGAGCACGCGCTTGCGGCGCGCCTGGTCACGCGCGACGATCTGCCGCTCCTCGACGAGGAGCGCGCGAACTCGCTCAGCGGTGAACGCGACGCCCGCCTCGACGAAGAGGGCTGAGCGCCGGGTGAGCGCGCCAGCAGCGTCGACCGCCGTACCGCGAGGTCAGCGCCCGGCGTCGTAGAGGTGGCGTCCGCCGTGGCTGACGACCTTGACGACCACGCCCCGGCGGTGCAGCTCCGCGACCGTGCGGGTCTCCTCGTCGATGTCGCGCCCGAGCGCGTGCACGTTCGCGACGACCAGCACATCGCCGCGCCCCAGCGTTCCGAACAGGCGCACGAGACGTTCCTCCCACGACTCGAGCGTCTCGGGAGCGGGATGGCGGAAGCCCTCGATCGGCACGCCGAACCGCGTGAGGTCGTTGCGCTGCTCGACCACCGAGGGCATGTCGTCGCGAGAGATGACCAACCCGACCAGCCGTGACCCGGCGGGCTGGGCCTGCCACCAGTTGCGGTTCTGCTGCAGCTCGGTGAAGCACTTGGGGCACTCCGCGGCCGGGTGCGGCAGGTGCAGGGGCGCCGTGTCGGCGTCGACCGACCCCGGAGTCGCCACGGCGTGGGTGTGCCCGGCCGGCGGCGTCTTCGTCGTCTCGCTCATGTGAGGCCCCTTCGCTCACTCATCATTCTCTCATCCAGCCGGCGCGGTGCCGCCGGTGCGGTGGCTCGGATGGAGCCGGCCGCGTGGTCGGTCGTCGTCTCCGGTCGTCGTCAGTCCTCGTCGTCGAGGCGCAGCTCGACGCTGAGCTGGTCGGCGTCGAGCTCGGCGAGCGCGTGGCGCAGGGCCGGCGTGCTGTAGCCCCCACCCGACGACACCTCGTTCAGCCGTGCGCGCATCGCCTCGATCATCGCCACGCGCAGCTCGAGCAGGTCCCGCGTCGGCAGGTCGTCGCGGTCGTCGGGCGGGTCGACCATGCGGCTGCCGACGACGGCGACGAGCTCGTCGGGGAACGGGGTGCCGTCGCGGCGACGCAGCGCCGGATCCGACAGCGCAGTCGCGGCCGCGTCGCGCAGTTCGTCGTCGAGGGCGGACTGCTCGGCCTTGTCGAGGCTGTCGTCGCCGGGCCGGTCGAGCCGCAGCAGCCGGACGACCCACGGGAGGGTGAAGCCCTGCAGCATCAGGCTGCCGGCCGCGACGGCGAAGGCGATGAAGACGAGCAGCGCCCGGTCGCTGGTGTCGTCGCGGGGCAGCGTCTGCGCGGCGGCGAGCGTCACGACGCCGCGCATGCCGGCCCAGACGATGATCGCCCCGTGCTTCCAGCCGAGAGGCGACGCCTGGTAGTAGTCGAGGTCGTTCAGCGCGCGCGCGACCCGAGCGCGCATCGACGCGACACGCCGCTGCGCCCGTGGACTGTCGAAGCTCACTTCATCGCGCCGGTTGCGACGGCGGCGACGGGATGCCGGTGGCCGGGCGCCGTCGCCGGAAGGGGGCGTGGCGACCGCCTGTCCCGTCGCCTGGGCGGCGGAGCCCGCAGGCAGGACGTCGCCCGACGCGATCTCATCGATGCGCGCCGACATCGCCTCGAGGCGGCTGCGCTGACGGCCGCGGGCGCGCCGGCTCTGCAGCCAGACGAGGAGCGACACGTAGGCCGCGCGCACCACGAGCAGGATCGCGAGCGCTGCGGCGGCGACGGCGATTCCGGTGCCGAGTCCGTTGTGGTCCTCGATGTTCTGCGTCACGATGTCGTTCAGCTCGAGCCCCATGACCAGGAAGACCGCGCCCTCGAGTACGAGTTCGATCGTCCGCCAGTTGTGCTCGTCCGAGCGGCGCTGCTCGGGTGAGAACCATCGAGCCGCCCCCTGGCCGGTCACGATGCCGGCGACGACCGCGGCGACGAGTCCTGAACCGCCGAGCTCCTCGGTCGGGATGTACGCGATGAAGGGCACCACGAATCCCACCGCCGTGTTCGCGGCGGAGTTCTTGATCAGTGCCCGCAGGCGCAGGTTGAGCAGCCCGACGATCGCACCGACCACGGCCGCGACGAGGACGCCCCAGGCGAAGGCGGGGATGAACCCCACGCCCACACCGGCGTCGCCGGCGACGGTGGTGGCCACGGCGACCGAGGCGATCATCGTGCGCAGCAGCACCAGCGCCGTCGCGTCGTTGAGCAGGCTCTCGCCCTCGAGCATCGTCACGACGCGCCGGGAGACACCCAGGCGCTTGACGATGGAGGTGGCGACGGCATCCGTCGGACTGAGTATCGCCCCGAGAGCGACGGCGATGGCGGGCTGGATGCCGGGGATCACGGCGATGAAGAAGAGCCCCAGCACGATCGAGCTGACGATGACGAGCAGGAACGACAGCCCCGCGATCGGCCCGAAGTCGCGGCGGAACTCGATCGCCGGCAGGGAGACCGCAGCCGAGTAGAGCAGCGGCGGAAGAACGCCCACCAGGATCCACTCGGGGTCGATCTCGGGGATCTCCACGAACGGCAGGATGCTCACCGCGGCCCCGACGAGCAGCAGGATCAGCGGCCCCGCGATCCCGAGCTTCGGTGCCACCGCCGTTGCGAGCGCGATGACGAGGATCGCGACGATGACGACGATCAGCACTTCCACGCCTCAGAGCCTATTGCGCGGCATCCCAGCGTCCGTGAAGGACCGGCGCTCGCCTCACGCGTCGCCTTCCGGGTCGTTGAGCGAGCGAGTACGCGGCCGTTGAGCGAGCTTGCGAGTCGAAGCGCAGAGACGAAACGCGCCTGGCTCTCGTCGCGGGTTCGGGGCGTTTCGTCTCGGTCGCTTCGCTCCCTCGCTGAACGACCGGTGGTAGCCGGCGGCGGGCGGCTACAGCACGCCGAGTTCGCGTACCGCGTCGCGCTCGGCGACGAGTTCTTCGACGGATGCCGCGAGCCGGCCCTGCGCGCGAGCGTCGAGGTCGAGCCCCTCGACGACCTCGTAGCCGTCGCCGAGCAGACCGATCCCGCCGGAGCGCACCGGGAACGAGCACACGATTCCCTCGGGCACCCCGTACTCGCCGCGCGAGACGACGGCGGCCGACGTCCAGCTGCGGCCCGGGGTACCGAGCTGCTCGTCGCGCACGTGGTCGATCGCGGCGTTCGCCGCCGATGCCACCGACGACGAGCCGCGCACCTCGATGATCTCGGCGCCGCGCTTCGCGACCCGGGGGATGAAGACGTCGTCGAGCCAGGCCGTCGCCGCCTCGCGGCCGCCCAGACGGTCGGCCAGCGCCTCGAGCACCGGCATCCCGCCCCAAGATCCCTGAGTCTGTCGAAGGGTCGCATGCGAGACGTCCGGGAACTGCGTGGCCGAATGGTTGCCCCAGATCGTCACGCCGTCGATGTCGCCCGCACCGACCTGCAGCGTCTCGGCGAGCTGGCCGACGGCGCGGTTGTGGTCGAGGCGCGTGAGTGCGCTGAAGCGGTGGACGGGCACCTCGGGAGCAGCGGATGCCGCGGCGATGAGCGCGTTCGTGTTCGCGGGATTGCCCACCACGACCACGCGCACGTCCTCGTCGGCGACGGCGCCGATCGCCTTCCCCTGGGGGCCGAAGATGCCGGCGTTCGCCGCGAGCAGGTCGCCGCGCTCCATGCCGGCCGTGCGTGGCCGCGCACCGACGAGCATCGCGATGCGGGCGCCGTTGAAGGCGGTCAGCGCGTCGTCGGTCACGTCGACGTCGATCAGCAGCGGGAACGCGCAGTCCTGCAGCTCGAGCGCCGCGCCCTCGGCCGCCCGCATGCCCTGCGGGATCTCGAGCAGCCGCAGCCGAACCGGACGGTCCGGCCCGAGCATTTCGCCCGCCGCGATGCGGAACATCAGCGCGTAGCCGATCTGCCCGCCGCCGCCGGTGATGGTCACGGTCGTGGGTTCGCTCGCCATGCCACGAGCCTATGCCCGCGGCATTGTACGCAATCCGCGAGATTCTGTGGCGTTCTCGTGTGCGATCAGGCGTTCGGGGTACCGTGACAGCTATGACGTTCAATGAGAACGCCAACGTCGGGGGGAACACGGCGCGGCGTCGAGGAGCGGGCGCGGCGGTGGCGGGCGGTGGAATCGCCGGCATCGGCGCGATCGCCGTGATTCTGTTCCAGCTCTTCACCGGACAGGACCTGTCGGGCATCATCCCCACGACGCCGCAGGTCGGGACCGGCGAGGAGTCCGAGATCGCGCAGTGCGAGACGGGCGCGGATGCGAACACGAACGACGACTGCCGGCTCGCCGCCGGGAGCCTGGTGCTCGACGAGTACTGGACCGACCAGATGCAGGGGTATCGCGCACCCCAGCTCGTGATCGTGGACGGCCAGACGGCGACGACGTGCGGCACGGCATCCAACCAGACCGGTCCGTTCTACTGCCCGCCCGAAGAGACGGTCTACATCGACCCGACGTTCTTCGGCCTGCTGCGTCAGCAGTTCGACGCGTCGGCGGGCGACCTCGCCCAGCTCTACGTGCTCGCCCACGAGTACGGGCACCACGTGCAGCACATCGCCGGCATCATGGAGCAGCATCCCAACAACGGCACCGGGCCTGACAGCAATGGCGTGCGCACCGAGCTGCAGGCCGACTGCTTCGCCGGCGCGTGGGTGGGCGACATGACCGAGCAGGTCGACGAGAACGGCGTGCCGTATCTGCAGGAGCCCACGCCGCAGCAGATCGCCGACGCGATCAACGCGGCGGGCGTCGTCGGCGACGACCACATCCAGCAGGAGACCGGGGGCGTGGTGAACCCCGAGTCCTGGACGCACGGCTCCAGCGAGCAGCGGCAGCGCTGGTTCGAGGCGGGGTACCGGGGCGGTGTCTCCGCCTGCGACACCTTCGGCGTCTCGGGGAGAAGCCTATGAATGAGCACCTCGACGACATCCTCTATCCGCCCCTCGAGCCCTATGACACCGGCATGCTCATCGCCGGCGAGGGGCATCGCATCGCGTACGAGCAGAGCGGCAACCCCGAGGGCAAGCCGGTGGTGTTCCTGCACGGCGGTCCGGGTGCCGGCACGTCTCCGTGGCACCGCCGCTTCTTCGACCCTGAGCGATACCGCATCGTCCTGCTCGACCAGCGCGGATCCGGTCGCTCGACCCCGCACGCGAGCGAGCCGCACGCCGACCTCCGCCACAACACCACGTGGCACCTCGTCGCCGACCTCGAGCTGCTGCGCAAGAACCTCGGCATCGAGAAGTGGCAGGTGTTCGGCGGTTCGTGGGGGAGCGCACTGGCCCTCGCCTACGCGCAGGCCCACCCGCAGGCGGTGACCGAGATCGTGCTGCGCGGCATCTTCACGCTGCGCCGCCACGAGCTGGAGTGGTTCTACGAGGGTGGTGCGGCATCCGTCGTCCCGGATCTCTGGGAAGACTTCATCGCACCCATCCCGATCCTCGAGCGGTCGAAGCTCATGCAGGCGTATCACCGACGCCTGGCCGACCCCGACCCCGCCGTGCACGTGCCGGCGGCTGTCGCGTGGTCGCGCTGGGAGGCGGCGAACCTGACGCTCCTGCCCGATCCCGAGCTCGTCGAGGCGATGTCCGAGCCGCGCGCCGCCGTGGCGTTCGCGCGTATCGAGAACCACTACTTCCTGCACGGCGGCTGGTTCACGCCGGATCAGCTGATCGCCGGGGCCGACCGCATCCGCCACATCCCCGCCGTCATCGTGCAGGGCCGGTACGACGTCTGCACGCCCGCGATGACCGCGTGGGACCTGCACCGCGCATGGCCCGAGGCGGATTTCACGATGATTCCGGATGCCGCGCACGCGGCGTCCGAACCGGGCATCGCCGCCGCGCTCCGCGCCGCGACCGACCGGTTCGCCGGGTCCGGCGAGCTGGCCGAGGACGCCGACGAGTCCGGCCCGAGTGAGGTGGGCGAGGACGCCGTCGGGCCCGAGGAGTCCGGCGCCAGCGAGGGGGGCGAGGACGCCGTCGCGGACGAGGAGTCCGGCGCGAGTCAGGAGGGCGAGGACGCCGTCGCGCCCGAGGAGTCCGGCCCCAGCGAGGGCGCCCAGGACGCCGTCGGGCCCGAAGAGTCCAGCGCCAGCGAGGGCGCCCAGGACGCCGTAGCGCCCGAGGGCGAATCGGACGAGGCATCCGGGCCGCCCGAGCAGACGGGTGAAGGCGAAGCTCCAGGCGGTGAGGATGGCGCGGAGACGCCAACAGCCGACGACGCCGCGGCCGGGGGTGCAGAGTCTGAGTCCGACGGGGCCGGACCCTCGCAATCTGACTCGGGCGGGGCGGAAGTCTCGCCGCCCGAGTCCGAGGGGGCGGGCTCCGATGTCAGCGGTACGCGTACCGCGTACCGCTCGCCGCGCCGGGCTCGCCGTCCCTGAGCGCGGAGACGTCTCGCCCCGCACGCCGCAGCGCCCTGCGTACGGAGGAACCGGGGTTTCCGGTCGTTGAGCGAGGGAGCGCCAGCGACCGAGACGAAACGCCTTGAGCCG
>NZ_MWLP01000109.1:0-18074 GCF_010634885.1 Microbacterium sp. B35-04
TCGCTCGCTCAACGGCCGACGTTGGGCGTTTCGCCTCGCTCGTTCCTCGCTCGGGCGACGACCCACTCGCTCGTTCCTCGCTCGCTCCTCGCTCGTTCCTCGCTCGCTCAATGACCGACGTTCGGCGTTCGTCTCGCCCGTTCCTCGCTCGCGCGACGACCCACTCGGTCGTTGAGCGAGCGAAGCGAGACGAAACGCGCCGCGTGCGAGCCGCCCGGGTCAGGTCAGGCCGTGGCGGTGGGCGTAGACGACGGCGGCGACGCGGTCGCGGGCGCCGAGCTTCTGCAGCACGTTCGACACGTGCGTCTTGACGGTGGCCTCGCCGATGTAGAGCCGCTGGGCGATCTCGGCGTTGCTCATCGCCTGAGCAACGAGCCGCAGCACCTCTCCCTCGCGCTCCGTGAGCTCGACGACGGGCGCTTCGACAGGCTCAGCGATCGATGGCGCCAGATCCCGCGCCGCAGATGCCGGTCCCTGCGCGGAACCCGGTCGCTGAGCCTGTCGAAGGGCAGCTGCGGCCGGCGCGGCGATCTCGGACTGCGCGAAGCGGGCGATGACGCGACGGGTGACCTCGGGGGCCAGCAGCGCGTCGCCGGCGGCGGCCACGCGCACCGCCGCGATGAGCTCCTCGGGGCCGGCGTTCTTCAGCAGGAAGCCGCTCGCGCCGGCGGCGAGCGCGTCGAACAGGTAGTCGTCGCGGTCGAACGTCGTCACCACGACGACGGCCGCGTCGACGGCTCCGTCGCGCGTGATGCGCCGGGTGGCCTCCAACCCGTCCATGTCGGGCATCTGCACGTCCATGCAGATCACGTCGGGGCGGAGAGCGGATGCCGCAGCCACCGCCTCGACGCCGGTCGCGGCTTCGCCGACGACGGCGATGTCGCCCGCCGACTCGAGGATCATGCGGAAGCCCGCCCGCATCACGGCGTGGTCGTCGACCAGCAGCACGCGGATCGCGTCGCTCACGCGCCCACCCCGGCCCGCGGCGCACCCGTGCCGACCGGGGCGGCCAGCGGCACCCGCAGCCGCACCAGGAATCCGCCGCGTCCGCGGGGTCCGGTCTCGAGCACGCCGCCCGACGCCGCCGCCCGTTCGCGCATCCCCACGAGACCCAGGCCGGGCCGCATCGGGGCCGCGACCGAGCGCCCGGTGTTGACGACTTCCAGCTCGACGGTGTCGGCGCCGTAGCGCAGGCGGAGGTCGGCCGTGGCATCCGGTCCGCCGTGCCGGCGGGCGTTGGTGAGCGCCTCCTGCGCCACGCGGTAGATGTTCACCTGGACGAGGTCGGGAAGCTCCACCGGGTCGCCGACGACGGTCAGCGTTGTGGGCAAGCCGTTGTCGTTGGCGTGCGCCACCAGCTCGGCGAGCGCCGACAGCTGCACCGTCGAGGCGCCGTCGGTGTCTCCCGCGGTGGTCCGGAGGGTCTCGAGCAGCTGGCGCAGATCGGCGATCGCCGAGCGCGCGGACTCCTCGATGCCGAGGAGCGCCGTGCGCGCGGCATCCGGATCCCGCTCCAAGACCGCCCGGGCGGCTCCGGCCTGCACGCCCATCGCGGACACATGGTGCGCGACGACGTCGTGCAGTTCGCGGGCGATGCGCACGCGGTCGAGCGCGACGGCCTGCGCGGCGGTCACCTCGCGCTCGCGCTCGAGCTCGCGCGTGCGCTGCTCGAGGGCCGAGCGCGACATGGCGGCGGCATACGCGCGGTCGCCCATGTAGTACGCCCCGCCGAAGAAGCCCGCGTTGACGAGCAGCTGCAGCAGCAGCATCGCCGCGAACGGCGAGAACACGCCGGCCCGGGAGAGTCCCTCGTCGGAGGGATCGATCGCCGTCTGGAACATGGTGACGATCAGCCACACGAACATCGCGACGATGACGCCGGCGCGTACCCACAGGGCGCGGCGCCGGTCGTCGACCCAGGCGCCGACGGTGTACATCGCGATGAACATCGCGATGTTCGAGACGTAGAGGTCGGGGATCCGCAGCGTCACCCCGACGAAGAATACGACCGCGATGACGACGACCACGACCTCGGGGAAGCGCCTTCGCACCGCGAGGGGAGCCGTGAGTCCGAGGCTGTACAGCAGCGCCCACTGCATGCCCTCGGTTGCATCGGAGCCGTACACGCCCGCCACCGACCCGAGCGCCGTGCTCAGGACGGCCGAGACGAACAGGCCCGCGGCCAGCCAGACGTCGTTGCGCTGGTCGACGGACGTCGGCCGCGGGCGCCGGACCGGGTGCGCGGCGGTGAGGTCGGACATCCCTCCACGCTAGGGCGGAGTCGCCGCCGTGGCATCCCCCGGGAGGCGGAGGCAGGATGCCGCCTCGCGCGTTCGAAGAGGCATTTACTTGCTATTGACAAGCAAGCTTGTTTTTTGCAACCATGGTTCGAGAAGCTCACCACCGCGCGAGCTCACCGACCACAGCAGTTCGAATCCAGAAGGAGCAAGGCAATGACGCACATCTTCGTCAACATCCCGACGAACGACCTCGAGCGCTCGAAGGCGTACTACACCGCCCTCGGCTGCTCGCTGAACCCGCTCTTCACCGACGAGAACGCCGCCTGCGTGGTGTGGAGCGACGACATCTTCTTCATGGTGCTCACCAAGGAGTACTTCTCGACGTTCACCGAGAAGGAGTTCGCCGACCCGCGCACGCATGCGCAGGTGCTGCTCTCGATCAGCCGCGAGTCCCGCGACGAGGTCGACCGGATCGTCGACGCCGGCGTCGCGGCCGGCGGCACGTCCCCCGGCGACCCGCAGGACTACGGCTTCATGTACGCGCGCGACCTCGTCGACCCCGACGGCAACGGCATCCAGTTCATGTACATGGATCCGCAGGCCGCCGCCGAAGGACCCGAGGCCTACTTGGCGGAGCAGGCGCGGGCGTAAGTGGCCTCCCGCAGCTACGGGCAGTACTGCGGGGTCACGACGGCCGTCGAGCTGATCGGCGAGCGGTGGGCACTGCTCATCGTCCGCGATCTGCTCGTCGGGCCGCGCCGCTACACCGACCTCAAGCAGGGTCTGCCCAAGATCCCCACCAACATCCTCTCCACACGGCTCAAAGAGCTGCAGGAGGGCGGCGTCGTGCGCCGCGTTCCGCTCCTGCACTGCGGGCTGGTGTACGAGCTGACGCCGTACGGTCGCGAGCTCGAGCCGATCGTGCTCGCCCTCGGCCGGTGGGGATTCGCGCAGATGGGCGACCCGGCACCAGACGACGTGGTGACCGCGGACTCGCTCACGATGGCGCTGCGCACCGCATTCCGGACGGATGCCGCCGCCGACCTGCCGCCGGCCGACTACGAGTTGCACGTGGCCGACGTCGTGCTGCGCGTGCACGTCGACCCGTCGGGTCTGCGGATCGCCCAGCTGCAGCCCGCCGGACGGCCGGTCGATCCCCGCCTCGGAACACAGGCCTCGGTCGTGGACGACCCCGACCTGGTCTTCGCGGCGGGCCCCGGCATCCGTCGCCTCATCTCGGGCGAGCTGACCCCGGCCGACGCGATCGACCAGGAGGTGCTGGCCGTGGTGGCCGGCGACGCGACGCTGCTCGAGCGGTTCGCGCAGACGTTCTCGATCCCGCTCAGCGCCGGCGCGCAGACCCTCGAGGATCCGCTGACCACGGTCGTGTAGCGAGACGGAGGCCGTCGCGGGGCGTCAGCGGGCGGTCGCCCGGATCGTGACGCGGGCGATGCGGCCCTCCCCACCGCGCCTTCCCGACGGAATCATGACGCGCCGGAAGCAGAAAAGTCTGCGGATCATGTGGCGTGGAGCGACGGATGCCTCTCACCGGCGCGATACCGTGCGGCTGTGACCGCGTCCACCCCGCCCGCCGACGAACACCACCGCCACCGCGACGTGCCGGTGGGTGTGGCCATGGTGGGGATGGTCGCGATCGCGTGGTGGCCCGCCTTCACGCTCGGCGTGTGGGGCGAGGTGTTCTTCGACGACATCCTGGCGCTCTGGGCCGCCTCCACCGCGGCCTTCGTGTTCGTGCTCGTGGAGCGGCGCCCCGTCGGGGGCCGGCTCGCGCGGGCTTTCGTCCTGCTGCTGCCCTCGGTGTGGCTCGTCCTCAACTTCGTGGTCGCCGACGACACCACCGACATCGCGCTGGCCATCGTCGACCTCGCGGCGATCGCGGCCGTCCTGCTCGGCATCCCGTTCACCCTCTGGGTGCTGGTGCGCGTCGTCTGGCCCGACTTCGCGACCGAGACGCGGCGACGCACGAAGTGGCTGATCGCGGTCGTGGTGCTCGGCGTCGCCGTCACCTCGTTCGTGCTCGGGCTCAACCAGGAGCACTTCCTCACGTGCAGCGACTTCGACATCAGCGGCAACTCCGCGCCGCCGGGGTGCACGCCCGGCCCGACGGACTGACACCGGGCCGGCGCGGCCCCGGGTGCGTCAGAAGATCATCGGGCGATCGTCGTCGTCGGGGCCCTCGAGGTCGAGGTCGACGACGACGGGCACGTGGTCGCTCGGCGCTTCGCCCTTGCGTTCGTTGCGGTGGATCGTCGCGCCGGTGACGGCTTGCGCGATCGCGTGGGAACCGAGGATGAAGTCGATGCGCATGCCCTCGTTGCGCGGGAACCGCAGCTGCTTGTAGTCCCAGTACGTGTACCCCGTCGGCACCAACGGCCGCACGACGTCCTGCAGACCGGCGGACTCGAGCGCCGCGAACGCCTCGCGTTCGGGCGGCGACACGTGGGTCGCGAAGCCCTGCACCACGGCGGGGTCGCCGTTGTCGGCATCCGTCGGGGCGATGTTGAAGTCGCCGACCAGCGCGAGGGCGAGATCGGGGTTGGCGGCGAGGGAGTCCGACGTGTACTGGCTGAGCGCCGACAGCCAGTCGAGCTTGTAGAAGTAGTGCGGGTCGCCGAGCGAGCGGCCGTTCGGCACGTACAGGCTCCACACCTCGACGCCGCCGACGGTGGCGCCGATCGCGCGCGCCTCCTGCGGCGCGTCGGGACCGTTGTGGCCCTTCTCGAACCCCGGCATGCCCGGAAACGCCGTGCGCACGTTCGTGAGCGGCTCACGGCTGGCGATGGCGACGCCGTTCCACTGCGAGAAGCCGTACGCCTCGACGTGGTAGCCGGCCTCCTCGAAGCGGTCGAAGGGGAACTGCTCCGTCTTGCACTTGATCTCCTGCATCGCGAGCACATCGATGTGCTCGCGCACCGCGAAGTCGACGATGCGGTCGACTCGCGCGCGGATGGAGTTCACGTTCCAGGTGGCCAGGCGCATGGGATCAAGCCTAGGCGGGGGCGCGGACGCGCAGGAGCGGATGCCGCCCCCGCCGGTTCCACGCCCACTAGACGCACCGCCTTGCGCGTGGGAGCCTCGAGGTGTTCGGGTGCCGGCCGCGGCACGGGCGTATCAGTGCCGTGCGCGCGGGTCTCCTATTGTCAGCGGCCGCGTCCGCGGCCGGGAATGAGGGTTTCCCATGGACCACGACTGCGGCTGCGGCCGCGCGGCGTCCGCCGCGCACGACGCGCCTCTCGAATTCGACGCCGACGGCGAGCTGGTCGTCGGCCCGGTCATCCGCCCCGAGCTGCTGACCCGACCGTGTGCCATCGGCACGCTCGACGGGTCCTGGCTGCTCGAGCTGGAGCGCCGCACGGTGTTCGGCCCCGAGGTGCGCGGTGCGCTGCGCATCGAGGTGGGCGCGTCGTCGCTGCGCGTCTCGGGCGACATGTACTCGCGCCGGGTCTTCCCGCCGGTGCTCACCGAGTTCGAGTTCGAGCGGATCCGGCCGATCCCGATCCCGTTGCCCGGCCGCGGCGACCACGACGCCGACACCGCCGCCGACGCAGACGCCCGCGGCGCTGCCGAAGACGAGACCGCCATCCTCTCGGAGTTCCTGCCGTTGGGGCTGCGCTGGTATCCGGCATTCCCGGCGTCGGAGTACTCCTGGTACTTCCGCTCCAACGGCTCGACGTACGTCGACGGGACGCTCACCGTGCAGATCGTGCGGCATCTGTGGAACCGCACGACGCAGGAGTTCGTGTCGACCGACACCGGCACGCTCACGCTCCGCTGCCGGCGTCCGCTCGTCGTGACGACGGCATCCACCCTTCTCGGCGAATCGCAGCGCATGACGGGCACGCTGTCGATCGGCGGCACCGTCACGAACGTCACCGCGCGCAAGACGTCGCCGATGTACCGCGGCTGCCGCATCGAGGTCGATGCCATGGTGAACCGCGTGTTCCCGGCATCCGCCACCATCGGCTCGGGCGCCGCCGCCACCGTGCGTTCGGTCTATGCCGGGGCTGGGTGGGACGTCACCGTCGTCACCGACGAGATCACCGTGCCCAACGACGCGGATCTCACCAACGCCGAGCTGGCGACACTCATGTCGGGGCATCGCCAGACGCTCAGCGGCGAGTCCTGGCGGCTGTGGCTGTTCGTGGGCTCTGCGCAGGGCGGGCTGTTCGGCATCATGTTCGACGACGACACCGTGCCCCGGGAGGGAGCCGCAGGCTTCGCCGACGTGCAGCTCGGGAACGACTCCTTCATCGCCGCGGCGGCGCGCGGACGCCCGCTCGACGAGGTGCCCGCGGCGTTCCTGCGCACCCTGGTGCACGAGGCGGGGCATGCGTTCAACCTGTGGCACCCGAAGCACGACGTCCACAACCCGGGCATCGGCATCGAGATCATGAACCAGACCGGCGACGTCATGGGGTTCGCGACCACGGCCAATCCCTATCCGGGCAATGCCTCGTTCGCGTTCTCGAACCACGACCGCACCTCCCTCATTCACTCGCCCGACCCGCAGGTGCGGCCCGGCTGGAAGAACTTCGGGTGGGGTCACGGCGACCTGTCCGCCGGTCTGCCGGCCCCGGTCGACGTCGCGGGGCTCGGCGGCGACACGGGCGATGAGGGACTGGAGCTCACCGTCGCGATGCCCGCCCAGGCGTTCGTCGGCGAGTACGTCACCGCCGAGGTCGTCCTCACGAACGTGTCGGACCAGCCTCGCACCGTCACGACGCTGATCAACCTGTCGGAGGGAGACCTGGTCTTCCTTCACACGCCACCCGATCACTCGCTCCAGCACCTCGTCGACGTGGCGATCGGCTGCGGGCCACGCCCCACGACGGTGCTGCAGCCCGGCGAGTCGATCCGCAACCACGTCCAGGTGTTCTTCACGAACCAGGGCGTGACCTTCACCGAGCCCGGACGCCATACGATCACCGCCCAGCTCGAGGTCGATGCGATGACCACGGTGCGCTCCACTCCGATGACCGTCGACGTGCGGGGGCCCGGCTCGGACGCCGAGGTCGACATCAGCGCCAAGACCCTCACGCCGGGTGTGGGGCGTGCGATCGCCCTGGGCGATTTCGCGACGGATGCCGCAGCCCGCGCGGTGCTGACCGACCTGGCCGAGCAGCACAGCGACACCGACACCGGTGCGGCCGGCGCGCTCGTGCTCGCCAATGCCCTGGCACGGTCGTTCACCGACGTCCGTGCGCGCGATGTGCGCGAGGCGGCGCCGGACGAAGCCGCCCACTTCCTGGAACTGGCGCTCGCCGGCCGATCGGCCGAGCGCGTCGCCGCCCTGGCGGTGACGGTCGCCAGCCCGACCGAGAAGGACGCCCCGGTCGTGGCCGACACGATCGCGGCGCTGAAGTCGCGTGCGAAGGGCGGAGCCCGTTCGGCCGCCGGCAAGGACGCCGCGGCGGCCGAGCGCATCGCGGCGGACTTCGTCGCGCCGGAGGGCCGCTGACCCTGGCGCCCGGGCCGGTTCGACAGGAGATTTCGCCTTCCGCAGGAGGTTTGACCGTTTCAACGTCCTGTGGAGGGCGGTTTCTCCTGCGGAGGGTGACACGGAGCCCGCGCGGGGGAAGGATCGAGCCGTGACACCTCTCGCGGACGGCGGTGGACTGGAGCTGCGGCTCCGGCCGGCAGCGGCCGAGCCCGCACGCGGGGCGGCACCCGGAGACGCGCCCGGGACTGTGCCGCCCGAGCCGCGGAGCGACTCGACGGCGAGTGGAGCGAGCGCATGGACCGTCCCGCTCGATCGCATCGCGTTCGCGGACGTGGAGCTCGTCGCGCGTGGGGCCGTGACGGTCAGCGCGCGGCTGAACCTGGTCGAGGGCGACCTCGAGATCGACGTCACCGCGCCGGGTCGGCCGCCGCTGCGCGCGACGTGGCCGTGGCCGGTCGACTCCGCGCCGCGGTCGGTCGAGCTCGCCGCGGGTGAGCGCCTCGTCGCATCGGTGCCGCTGCTCGCCTCGGGCAGCGCGCCGCTGTTTCCCGCCCCCGGCCGGTACGTGCTGACCGCGCGATTCGCCGCGCGCCCGGGCGAGACGATCGAAGCGCAGCCGGTGGAGCTCGTGCGCACCGTCCCCAGCGACACCGACGCCGCCCGCACCGCAGGCCTCGGCGACCGCGACGTGCTGCAGAGCCTCCTCGGCGCCGGGGTGATCGGCGCCGCCGAGCCTGCGCTGGAACGCCTCGCGGCCTCGGCCGACGCCGGGACGGCCGCTGCGGCGAATCTGGCGCTCGGCCGTACCGCGGCGCTGGCCGCCGCCGCCGACGACCCGGCGGTGACGCGCGCGGTCGCAGCGCTGCTGCCTCCCGGTGCGACCGGGCCCGACGAGCGGCGCGACGCCGTGCTGCCCGCCGCCGGGGCTCGGAGCGCCGCTGCGCTCACGGGCAGGGCTCTACCCGAGTGACCGGCCCGCGGCATCCGTAGACTCATTGCCATGACCGCCGCCTCCACGCCTGCGCTCGAAGCCGATCGCCAGTACCTGATCGCCCTCATCCAGGACGAGGCGGTGTTCCACGGCGACTTCACGCTCTCGAGCGGCAAGAAGGCGACGTACTACGTCGACATGCGCAAGCTCACCCTCGACCACCGGGCCGCGCCGTCCATCGGACGCATCATGCTCGACCTGATCCGCGACGTCGACGGCATCGTCGCCGTGGGCGGGCTCACGCTCGGCGCCGACCCGATCGCGAACGCCGTGATGCACGAGTCCGCCCGCACCCACATGCCGCTCGACGCGTTCGTGGTGCGCAAGGAGCCGAAGGACCACGGCCGAGGGCGCCAGGTGGAGGGGGCGGATGTCGCGGGCAAGCGCGTCGTCGTGCTCGAAGACACCTCGACCACGGGTCAGTCCGCGCTCAAGGCCGTCGAGGCGCTGCGCCGCGAGGGAGCGGAGCCCGTCGCGGTGGCCGTCATCGTCGACCGCAAGACCGGCGCCCAGGCGGCCGTCGAGGCGGAGGGCCTGCAGTGGCTGGCGGCGATCGACCTCGACGACCTGGGCCTCGAACCGCAGTAACGCCGGGCGCCGGGCGGAACCGCAGCGACGCGAGCGCGGCAGTATCCGGCGAGCGCGGCGTCGGGCGGCGCAGCGCTGGCAGCAGACTGCCGCGCTCGCGGGTCATTTCCGCCGGGATGTCACAGGGCAGTACCGGCCGGTGTCTCCATGTCGAAGGACCCGATCCGACGACACGGAGGAAGACATGACTGAGACGACCCGCATCCCCGCGACCGAGGTCACCGGCGTCTACGGCGCCCTGGTCAAGGCGATGGCCAGGAAGATGATCGGCCGCGTGCCCGACTCGGTCGGCGTGCTGTGGCACCACAAGGCCGTCATGAAGGACTCGATGGGCATCGGCCAGAAGGTCGAGCACTGGCACGAGCTCGACGCCGACCTATCGACCTACGCCGCGATGGCGGCGGCAGCGACCATCGGCTGCAGCTTCTGCCTCGACTTCAACTACTTCATGTCGCGCAATCGCGGCGTGGACGGTGCCAAGGTCCGCGAGGTTCCGCGCTGGAGGGAGTCGACGTTGTTCACGCCGCTCGAGCGTCAGGTCATGGAGTACGCCGAGGCGGCGAGCCAGACGCCGCCGGCCGTGACCGACGAGCTGTCGGATGCGCTGCTCCCGCAGCTCGGCGAGGCGGGCCTCATCGAGCTCGCGGCCCGCGTCGCGTTCATGAACATGTCGGCCCGCATGAACGTGGCGCTCGGCATCCGCTCGGAGCACTTCGCCGACTCGTGCGGGCTGCCGCCGCTCGCCGAGCGACCGGCCGTCGCCGTCCGCGCGTAGGCTCGCCGACATGAGCGCCACCGAGGTCGACGACCCGTTCGTCGCACACCGGAATCTGCTGTTCACGGTCGCGTACGAGATGCTCGGTTCGGCCGCCGACGCCGAGGACGTGCTGCAGGAGTCGTGGCTGCGTTGGGCGGACGTCGACCGCGACACCGTGCAGGAGCCGCGCGCGTACCTCGTGCGTGTCGTGACGCGACAGGCGCTCAACCACCTGCGCACGGTGTCGCGGCGTCGCGAGGACTACGTGGGGGAGTGGCTCCCCGAGCCGCTGCTCACGAGCCCCGACGTCGCGGAAGACGTCGAGCTCGCCGAGAACCTCTCCATCGCGATGCTCACCGTGCTCGAGACACTGGGGCCCGCCGAGCGCGCCGTGTTCGTGCTGCGCGAGGTGTTCGACGTGCCCTACGACGAGATCGCGGATGCCGTCGGCAAGACCCCTGCGGCGGTGCGGCAGATCGCCCACCGGGCGAAGGACCACGTCGCAGCCCGGCGTCCGCGTGTGCGGGTCGTGCCGTCGGAGCACGAGGAGGCCGTCGAACGTCTCGTCGCGGCACTCAACACCGGCGACCTGCAGGGGCTGATGGACGTGCTCGCTCCCGACGTGGTGTCGGTGGCGGACGGCGGCGGCAAGGTGAAGGGCGCCGCGCGTCGTCCGATCGTCGGCGCCGAGCGCCTCGCCCGCTACCTCATCGGCGGCATGTCGAAGCTCGAGGGCACACTCGTCGCGTCGGCGACGTGGGTCAACGGCCAGCCGGGGATCCGGGTGGAGCTCGACGGTCAGCTGACCGGAGTCGTCAGCCTGACGGTGGCGGACGGGCGGATCACGCAGATCTACTCCATCGCCAATCCCGACAAGCTGGGCTGGCTCGACGCCGAGGCGGAGGTCGCGCGCTGATCCGGTGATCAGTCGCCGCGGCCGCGGCCGCGCCACAGCTGCCAGACCACGACGATGAGCGTGGTCAGCGTGATGAGCGCCGTGACCACCAACAGGAGCGTCTGCTCGGTCGACGAGATCACGGGCGCTTCCCCTCGGCGGCGTCGGCGACGACCTTCGCGATGCGTGCGGCCCGCGTCTCGGGCCGCCGGGCGGAGTCGACGCTCGCGATGCCGATCTTGCGGGTCGAGGGCGGGAACGCGTCCCAGGTGCTGCGCGCGGCCGGGACCGCGTCGAGCGCGACCGCGAGGTCGTTGGGCTCGCGCAGCGCCTCGGCGTTGTCGAGCACCGTCCACGACCCGTTCTGCTTCGCCAGTTCGATGGCACGGATGCCGGCTTCCGTGAGCAGCCCCGCGGCCTCGAGCTGCGCGACCCGCGCCTTGTTCGTCGCCGCCCAGCCGCTCGAGGGCCGCCGCGGAGCGAACCAGAGCCCCCCGCGCTGCTCGTCGAACGAGCGCACCGGGCCGTCGATCCAGCCGAAGCACAGCGCCTGCTGGATCGCCTCCTCATAGCCGACCAGCTCGAGCCCCGACCCCTGCCGGGGCCTCACCAGCCATGCGCCCTTCGCGGTGCGATGGTTCGCCTCGAGCCAGGCCCGCCAGGCGGCGGCATCCTTCACTTCCACTTTCTCACCGTCGTCGAGCGCGCCCATGCCGCGACCCTATCGGGAGCCGCCGACCTCGCGCGCAGCGGCCTCGCGGACCGCGGCGGCGAGCATACTCACGGCTTCCTCGACGAGCGGATCGGCGAGGTCGCCGTAGCCGAGCACGAGCTGCTCGGGGGCAGGGGCGTCGGGCGAGACGCGATACCGGCGGATGTTGGTGAGCGCGACGTCGCGGGCCGCGCCGAGGCGCACCACGTCCGCCGCGCGGACGCCCACAGGGAGGTCGAGCACGACGTGGAGTCCCGCGGCGATGCCCGACACGCGGCACTCGGGCAGCGCGCGCTCGAGCGCTGCGAGCAAGGCCTCGCGCCGGCGCCGATAGCGCGTGCGGGCGGCCCGCAGGTGGCGGTCGAGGCCGCCCGCTGCGAGGAAGCGGGCGAGTGCGAGCTGGTCGATCGTCGACGGCGCGGAGGCCCCCGCGTCGCGGACACCGTCCCGCAGCCACGGCGGGAGCACCAGCCAGCCGAGGCCGAGGGCGGGCGTCGCGGTCTTGCTGAGGCTGCCGGCGAGCACCACCCGGTCGGGCGCCATTGCCTGCAGCGCCCCGATCGGCCGGCGGTCGTAGCGGAACTCGGCGTCGTAGTCGTCTTCGATCACGACGCCGTCGCACCCGCGGGCCCAGGCGATCAGTCGGTCGCGCCGTTCCGCCGTCAGAGCCACGCCCACGGGGAACTGGTGCGCGGGCGTCACGAGCGCGGCGCGCGCGCCGGTGCGGACGGATGCCGCGGCCAGCGCGTCGACGTCCACCCCGTGCGCGTCGACCCGGACGGGCACCGACGTGAGGCCCTCCGCCGCGGCCACCTGGCGCATGCGCTGCCACGACGGATCTTCCACGAGGATCGCCGTGTGCCCGTGCTCGCGCAGCACGCGGGCCACCCGCCGCATGCCGTCGGCGGCGCCGTGCGTGACCACGACGGCGTCGGCATCCGCCCTCGCGAATCGTGCGCGCGACAGGTAGGAGGCCAGCACAACCCGCGCCGCCGGCACATCGCCGTCGAGCCGGAACAGCTCGGCGTCGGGGGTCTCGGCCAGCACCTCGGTCATCGCCCGCAGCCACAGGGTGCGCGGCGCGTGCCGCAGGTCGGGGACGCCCGGTGCGAGGTCGAAGCGCGGTCGTCGCTGCGCCGCCACGGGTGCGGGCGCCTGGCGTGCGGCTGAGACACCCACGCGCGCGGCGACCCGGGTGCCCGACCCGGTCCTCGCCTCGAGGATCCCCTCGGCGGTGAGCCGCCCGTACACCTCGGTGACCACCCAGCGGGAGACGCCCAGTGACGCCGCGAGCAGCCGACTCGGGGGAAGGACGGCGCCGGAGGGCAGGCGGCCGGTGGCGACGGCATCCCTCACCGCCAGCTCGAGGCGCACATGACGCGGGCCGTCGTGCGCCGAGAGGTCGAGCAGCGTCTCCCACGCGATCGGATTGGTCTGGACTGCTGCCATGGAATCGGATCGTACTCCCAGTCCGTTCCCGTTCCACGATGGAGGTATTCCTTCCCACCCCAGAAAGGGAACCCCATGCAGTACCGCACCATCTCCAACGGGACGACCTCGTTCGAGGTCTCGACCCTGTGCCTGGGCACCATGTTCTTCGGCACGCGCACCGACACCGCGACATCGCTCGAGATCCTCGACCGCTTCGCCGACGCGGGCGGCACCTTCGTCGACACCGCGAACAACTACAACGCCTGGGTCGGCGGCCACGGCCGCGACAGCGAGGACGTGCTCGGCGAGTGGATCCGCCGCCGCGGCGGTCTCGGCGACGTGCGCCTCGCCACGAAACTCGGCGCCGCGAAGAAGGACCCGGCGCTGCCGCTGCAGACCGTCAAGCCGACGAACTACCAGGGCCTGTCGGCCGAGGTCGTCGCGCGCGAGGCGCGCCTCAGCCTGCAGCACCTCGGGATCGACCGCATCGACGTGCTGTACGGACACGTCGACGACCGCGAGACCCCGCTCGCCGAGACCGTCGCCGCCTTCGGGCAGCTGCAGCGCGAGGGCCTCGTCGGCATCTCCGGCATCTCGAACGTCGCGCTCTGGCGCCTCGTCGAAGCGCGTGAGGAGGCGCTGCGGCAGGGCGTCGACCCGTACGGGGTCGTGCAGCAGGGATACAGCTACGTGTACCCCAGCCCCGCCGCTGGGCGCACGAACGACGTGTCGGCGGACCTGCTCGACTATGTGCAATCTCTGGCCGCGGGCGCTGACGGTCGCCCGCCGCTCACCATCACGGCGTACTCGCCCCTGCACCAGGGCGCGTTCACGCGCGACGACAAGCCGCTGTGGGCGCCGATGCGCCACGCGTCGAACCGCGAGCGCCTGCGGGTGCTGCACGACGTCGCGGCCGAGATCGGCGCGACGCCGAACCAGGTCGCGCTCGCGTGGCTGCTGGGCGGTGCGGTGCCCGTGATCCCGGTAGTCGGCATCTCCAGCGTCGCGCAGCTCGAAGAGGCTCTGGCCGCCGTTGACCTCGTGCTCGACACCGAGGTGCGCGCACGCCTCGACGCCGCCGACCTCGTGCTCGACGCAGAGGTGCGTGCGCGCCTCGAGCTGGCGTAACCGGACCGGGTGCGGCGGGCGCTGCGGAAGCCCGCCGCACCCGCGCGGCCGCCGGCTGAGGCATCCCTGTTCCTTGGTCCTCATCTCGGCGCGTTTCCTCAACTGAGGACGCGCGTGAGGTTGGCGTGGGGCCGGGGCCGGGGCCGAGGCCGAGGCATCCGTTGTCCTCAATTGAGGATGAGAGCTGAGATGCGGGACAGGACCGGCGTTTCGCTCCTCATCTCGGCGCGTTTCCTCAACTGAGGACGGACGGATGCCGTGGGTCGCGGCATCCTGCCCCTCGAAAGCCCTGCGGTGCGAAGCGCTAGAGCAGCTCGGGGTCTTCGGACTCGACGGGCTCGGCGTCGAGCAGGTCGGCGACCGAGTCCAGCACCTCGTCGGGGCGGAACGGGTAGCGCGCGATCTCGGCCGTGTCGCTGATGCCGGTGAGCACGAGCACGGTGTGCAGTCCCGCCTCGATGCCGGCGACGACGTCGGTGTCCATGCGGTCGCCGATCATGCCCGTGTTCTCGGAGTGGGCGCCGAGGCGGTTCATCGCCGAGCGGAACATCATCGGGTTGGGCTTGCCCACGACGTACGGCTCCATGCCCGTCGCCTTCGTGATGAGCGCCGAGATGGCGCCGGTCGCCGGCAGCAGGCCCTCGGTCGACGGACCGGTCGCGTCGGGGTTCGTCGCGATGAAGCGGGCACCGGCGCCGATGAAGCGGATCGCCTTGGTGATCGCCTCGAACGAGTAGTTGCGGGTCTCGCCGACGACGACGTAGTCGGGGTCGGTCTCGGTCATGATGAAGCCGGCCTCGTGGAGCGCGGTCGTGAGGCCCGCCTCGCCGATGACGAACGCCGTGCCGCCGGGCATCTGCGACTTCAGGAAGTCGGCGGTCGCGAGTGCTGAGGTCCAGATCGACTCCTCCGGCACGATGAGGCCCGAGGCGCGCAGCCGCGCCGACAGATCGCGCGGCGTGAAGATCGAGTTGTTCGTGAGGACGAGGAACGGCACGCCCTGCTCACGCCACTGCTGCAGCAGGGCGGAGGCCCCCGGAACCGGGGTGTTCTCGTGCACCAGCACGCCGTCCATGTCGGTGAGCCAGCATTCGATGTCAGACCTCGTGCGCATGCGTTCCAGGCTATGCCGTCGCCTGGCGTGAGCAGGTGTCGCGCGGGCGTAGGGTCGATCCCGTGACGTGGGATCCCCGCAGCCTTCCCGACCTGGCGGGTCGGGTCTATCTGGTGACCGGATCGAACGCCGGCCTCGGCTATTTCGCGTCCGAACAGCTCGTGCGTGCGGGTGCCCGGGTGCTCATGTCGGCCCGCCATCCCAACCGGCTGTCGGCGGCGCGCGCCGCGATCCGGCGGCGGGTTCCGGATGCCGCACCCGACGCGACCGAGCCGCTCATCCTCGACACCAGCAACCTGGCCTCGGTGCGTTCGGCGGCCGCGAGCGTGCGGGGCAAGGGCGGCCTGGACGGCGTCCTCCTCAACGCAGGCATCGTCCATGCGCCGAAGTCGCGCGAGACCACCATGGACGGGCACGAGGTCGTGTTCGCGACCAACGCGCTCGGGCACTACGCGCTCGCCGGAGAGCTGCTCACCGCCTTGGCGCAGGCATCCGGTCGCATGGTCTGGCTGGGGAGCATGTCGACCTCGCTCACGCCCTACGACCCCGTCGACCCGCAGCTCGCCGACCGGTACACCGCCTGGCGCGCGTACGTGCAGTCGAAGGTCGCCACCGCCGCACTGGGCTTCGAGGCCGACCGGCGCCTGCGCGCGGCCGACATCCCCGTGGCGAGCGTCGTCGCGCACCCGGGCTATTCGACGGGCGGCAGGACGCCCGGCATCGTCGGAGTCAACGAGCCCTCGCGCGCCAAGCGGTTCCGCGACAACCTGCAGGCCGCGATCGCGCAGTCGAAGGAGCACGGCGCGTGGTCGCTCGTGCGCGCGCTCACCGACCCCGAGGTCGAGGGCGGGGAGTTCTGGGGGCCGCGCACCGGCTCGCGCGGCGAACCGCGCCGGCAGACCGCGGCCAAGATCACCCGTGACCCGGAGGTGGGCGCACGTCTCTGGGACTTCGCCGAGACGGCCACCGGCGTGCACTGGCCCTTCGAGGTCGCGGCGCGCTGACCTGCGCGGGGAGCGTTCGCCCGTAGATCGCCGCGGCATCCGTCGCCGTGTGGCTACGGCGAGCAGTCGCGCGTGTGGCTACGGCGAGCAGTCGCGCGTTCGATGTTCTGTCCCGAAGGCGCATGTCCCACTTTCCACCGTTCAAAGCGGCGCTTGCGGCCGAAGCTGGGACATCAGCGACCGAAATCGGGACACGATCGACCCATACCTCGGATGCCGCGCAACCGCGAGTGACGCGGAACCTCGGATGCCGCGCAACCGCGGGTGACGGGCGGGGACCCGTGCGCTCAGGCCTCGGGGTCGGCGCTGAGCCACACGGCGGTGGCGGCGGCGGGCGGCAGAGACACCTCGGCGGCACCGATCCGCAGAGCCGCGGCGTTCCCGACGCCCCCTCCACTCGCCGCCGGCGCGTCGAGCGGAGCCTCCGGGTGCGTCGGCCCGATCACCGTCACCGTCGCCCCGACCGCGACGCCGGCCGACTCCACGGCCCGCAGCAGTTCGGGGTCGCGGTCGCTCACGCGCAGCACGCGGCCGACGTGGCCCGCCGGCGCCCGGCCGAGCAGCACGAAGGGCTCGCGGTGGACATGGCCCGCGGCATCCGGGATCGCATCGCCGTGCGGGTCGAAGCGCGGACGCCCGAGGCGCTCGTCGATGCCCTCGAGCAGCCGGTCGCTGAGGGCGTGCTCGAGCACCTCGGCCTCGTCGTGCACCTCGTCCCACGCGTACCCGAACTCGCGCACGAGCCACGTCTCGATGAGCCGATGGCGGCGGATGATGGCGGCCGCGCGCCGCTCGCCCTCGGCGCTCAGTGACACCGGCCCGTACGGGCGGTGGGTGACGAGCCCCTGAGCCGCGAGCTTCTGCACCATCTCGGTGACGCTCGACGGCGCGAGCCCGAGCTCGCCCGCCAGCTGCGACGGCGTGATGCGGTCGTCCTGCCACTCGGTGTGGTGGTAGATCGTCTTGAGGTAGTCGTCGACGGCAGGAGAGGCCACGGCTTCAGGGTACCGGCGGCCGTCACGCCCCCGTGAGCACCAGGAACAGCAGCACGCCGTTGAGCGCGATCAGGAAGACGGATGCCGCGATGCCCGCGATCGTCGTCCACACCCGGTTGCGGAACCCGCCGAGCACCTCGCGGTTCGCGGTCAGCGCCACCAGCGGCACCAACGCGAACGGGATGCCGAACGACAGCACGACCTGGCTCAGCACCAGCGCCACGGTGGGGTCGAAGCCGATCGCCAGGATGATGAGCGCCGGGATGAGCGTCACGAGGCGGCGTGCGAGGAGGGGCACGCGGATGTGCAGCAGGCCGTGCATGATCTCGGCGCCGGCGTAGGCGCCGACCGACGTGCTCGCCAGCCCACTCGCGAGGAGGCCCACCGCGAACAGGGTCGCCACGAGCGGACCCAGCCCGGCGTACAGCGCGGCGTACGCGCCCTCGAGCGAATCCGTGCCCGGCACCCCGGCCAGGTTCGCCGCGGCCAGCAGCAGGATGCACAGGTTCACGGTGCCGGCGATGAGCATCGCGATCGACACGTCCCACTTCGTCGCGCGCAGCAGGCGGCGGGTCGGGATGCCGCGCAGCTCGGCCAGCGTCGCGTCCGGCGCGGACCGGTCGCTCAGTGGCTGCGTCTGTTCCGGAGCGCTCGCACCCCGGTCGTTGAGCGAGCCCTCATCCCGGTCGTTGAGCGAGCGAAGCGAGTCGAAACGCCCCGTACCGACGTCTGACGATGCTTCCGGGCGTTTCGTCTCG